>JASHOT010000320.1 GCA_030040965.1 Candidatus Sulfotelmatobacter sp.
CGAGTCGCAGGAGCGCATGCTGCTGGTGGCGCAGAAGGGTCGCGAGCAGGAAGTGTTTCGCGTCTTTGAAAAATGGGGGCTGGACGCGGTCCAGATCGGCAGAGTCACGACCGATAACAAACTGCGCGTGCTCGAACACGGCAAGGTGGTCGCGGAGATTCCGAATGAGGCGCTGACCGACGATGCGCCGGTGTACAAGCGCCCGTTAGCGCGGTGGGAACCGCCGGCGGCGAGGGAGATGCCGGAGGATTTGCCCACCCTGTCGCAAAGAGCGCGACAAGGGTGGGGCAACCAGACGCCGGCTCCAGATTTCACGGCCGATCTGAAGCGCCTGCTGGCCAGCCCGAACATTTGCGGCAAGCGCTGGGTGTGGCAGCAATATGATCACATGGTGCAGACCAACACGGTGGAGGCGCCGGGCGCGGGCGATGCCGGAGTGATCCGCATTAAAGGCTCCGAACGCGGACTGGCGATGGCGCTTGATGGCAACAGCCGCTGGTGCTATCTCGATCCGCGTCTGGGCGCGATGCATGCGGTGGCTGAGGCGGCGCGCAAAGTGGCCTGCTCGGGCGCGACGCCGGTAGGAGCAACCAACTGCCTGAATTTCGGAAATCCCGAAAAGCCGCACATCATGTGGCAGTTCTCGCAGACGATCGACGGCATCACGAAGGCGTGCGAGGAACTGGAAATCCCGATCACCGGCGGCAACGTCAGCTTCTATAACGAAACGCTGGGTGAAGGGATTTATCCCACGCCGGTATTGGGGGTGGTCGGCATTCTCGACGACGTGCACAAGACTGCAAAAATGCACTTCGACGCGGTCGGACGCACGATCGTGCTATTGCGCGCTGGCGAAGCTGGCGATATCACCGACGCAGAGAGTGAGTTCGGATCGTCGGAGTATGCAAAAGAGATTCTGGGCGCGTTGTGGGGATATCCGCCGGAGATTGATCTGGAGAAAGAAGCAGCGCTGCAGAAAGCGACTGTGGTGATGATTGGTGACGGGCTGGTGGCTTCGGTGCACGACTGCTCCGATGGCGGACTGGCAGTGGCATTGGCAGAGAAATCATTCGCGCGGGGCATCGGCGCGCGGGTGAGTCTTGCGGCTTCGGAGTTGCCGACGGAGTTCGCGCTGTTTGGCGAGGACGCGAGCCGCATTCTCGTCTCTTGCGACCCGGCAAATGTTGCACGAATCAAAGAAGTGGCGGGAAAGCACGGCGTGGCGGCAGACGTGATCGGCGAGACGATTCCGGAGAGAATGGAGATCAGTCTGGCTGGGCACGTGGTGGTATCGGCTCCGGTTGCGGAATTGAAGCATGCCTATGAGTCGGCGCTGGAGTCGGCGCTGCGGGCGGATGCCGAGCTTGTGGTGAAGGACTAACTGAGAAATGCATAGGTCCTTCGCTGCGCTCAGGATGACACCCGTTTTTGTTGCGGGATTGGATGTTGACGCAAAGGTATTACCAACTGGCAATTAGTTACTAAATGCTGACTTTGGATAAATTTCACGACGAGTGTGGGGTGGTGGCGATCTTCGCGCATCCGGAGGCGGAGAAACTCGCCTACCTCGGGCTGCACGCTCTGCAGCATCGCGGGCAGGAGTCGGCGGGAATTGTCAGCTCCGACGGCCTGAATCTGAATCAGCATAAGGCGATGGGGCTGGTCGCCGATATTTTCACCGAAGAGGTGCTGGCGCAACTGCGCGGCTCGCTCGCCATCGGACACACGCGCTATTCGACGGCGGGAGATTCGGCGCTGCTGAATGCGCAGCCGATCCGCGTGCAATCGAACAAAGGGCCGATTGCGCTGGCGCACAACGGCAACTTGGTGAATGCCAACCAGATTCGCCAGCGGCTGGAAAGCCAGGGATCGATTTTCCAGACCAACAGCGATACGGAAGTCATCGTTCATCTGATCGCGCTCTCGAAGGAGCACACGCTGCCGGAAGCGATTGCTGACGCGCTGCGGCGCGTGGAAGGCGCGTTTTCGCTCGTCATCATGAGTGCGGACCGGATTTTTGCTGCACGCGATCCGCGCGGATTCCGTCCTCTGGCCATGGGACGAATTCCGCCGACCGAGGGGCACACGCGCGAGACCATCGTATTTGCGTCGGAAACATGCGCCTTCGATCTGATCGGCGCCGAATACTTGCGGGACGTAAAACCCGGCGAGTTGATCGTGGTGGGACCGGACGAAATTACTTCGCGGTTTTATTCGACCAGCATGGCGCAATCGAGCTGCATCTTCGAGCATGTTTATTTTTCGCGGCCCGACAGCACGGTCTTTGGCCGCGCGGTGCAGACCAGCCGCGAGAACCTCGGCCGGCAGCTCGCGATCGAATCTCCGGTGGAAGCCGATCTTGTAGTTCCCGTGCCTGACTCGGGCGTCACGGCGGCGATGGGGTATTCCGCCGAGAGCGGGATTCCATTTCGTTTCGCATTGATCCGCAACCACTATGTTGGCCGCACTTTCATTGAACCGCGCCAGAGCGTGCGCGACTTTGGGGTGAAGCTCAAGTTGAATCCGGTACGGGCCTTGCTGGAGGGCAAACGCGTGGTGCTGGTCGATGATTCGATCGTGCGCGGCACCACCAGCCAGAAAATCGTGCGCATGATTCGCAACGCGGGCGCGACTGAAGTGCACATGCGAATTTCGTGTCCGCCGACGATTTCTCCGTGTTTTTACGGAGTCGATACGCCTTCGAAGAAGCAACTGATCGCCGCCAACAAATCGGTGAAGGAAATTCGGCAGTATATTGGTGCGGATTCGTTGGCCTATCTTTCGATTGAGGGATTGAAAAAAGCCTGCGGAGATGGCGAGAAGACGACTTACTGCTCGGCCTGCTACACGGGAAACTATCCGACCGAGATCATTGATGTGGAAGAAATTCTGCCGGCGGGAGTGCGGCGGTAAATTCTTCGCCGCGGATTTGCGCGGATGAACGCGGATTAAACCTCTATTTTTTCTGGGCAGCTGCTACGCGCGGAATCGATTGCAGGTCTGGCTTGAGTTGAACGTTATCCCATCCTTTGCTCGATTCCTTCAGTAATCTTTCTACTTTTTCCGCGATTGTTCCGCTGATTTCCATTACGAGCCAGCCGCCGTTACGTAACGCGGCATGCGCCTGCGGAATGAGACGCGCGATGACCTCGACGCCGGTTGGGCCGCCGAACACGGCTTCTCGGGGCTCGAATTTTCGCACCTCCAGTTGAACCTGATCTTCTTCCGAATGGCCGACGTATGGAGGATTCGACACGACAAAATCAAACGGAGGTTGCATGCCTTTCAACAGATCGGTTTCGACAAAGTCAATCCGGCCGTCGAGTTGATTTCGCGCAGCGTTGGCGCGCGCCACTTCAAGCGCTGCTCTGGAAATATCGATCGCAAGAATTTCAGCGTGCGGCAGTTCCTTCGCCAGAGCTATGGCGATGCATCCCGAGCCGGTGCCAACGTCGATGATGCGCAGATCGGTCGTCGGCCCTCGGTCGTCCGTCGTCGGTCGTTGGTCGTTAGTCGTTCGGGTGTTGCCGGCTAAAAGCGGTGGGTTCAGGGTTGTCGAATTGAGTTCGATCACAGTCTCTATGACATGCTCGGTCTCCGGGCGCGGAATGAGCACTGCTGGACTGACAATGAAGTCCATGCCCCAGAATTCCTGATGTCCGGTGATGTATTGCGCGGGAACGCCGCGAGCGCGCTCGGCCAGGGCCGCATCGTAGCGGGACGATTCTGCGCCGGTAAGTTCGCGCTCCGGATGGGCGTAAAGGTAGGCGCGATCGCAATCGAGCGTGAACATCAGGAGGAGTTCCGCATTCATGCGGGGCGAGGGGACGTGCTCGGCAGTGAGACGCGCGATGGCGGAAGCGAGAGCTTGCTTAAGTTGCACGAATCTATTTCAACACATGTAGGGACAACTACTGTTTGGTTCGTCGGGACAAGTGTATTGCGACAGGGGATTCTCGCATCTTCGTGCTGGCTCAATTTTTGATCACGATTCCTGGCTCTGGAGTGGCGTCGTCCCGAGAGCGGCCGCAGTTCAGGCGGAACGAGGAACTCCCGTGCCCCGAAGCTCTCTTTGGGAGATTCTTCGGCCCGCCGGTAAAAGCGCGGGCCTTCGGGATGACGGCGCAGTAAACTCAAGATTAAAACTGAGCCACTATCAGTGAAAAGCGTAGGTCCGTCGCATGCGCTCAGGATGCCAATCCCATTTGGTAGCGCAGATAAATCATTTGGCCGATGTGAAGCTGCAGATGGCTCTCGCAGACCAGAAAAATTGCCAGACGATTGGGCGCGTCCGTGCCAGTCGCCGAATATGGCTTGGACCAATCTCCCTCGGATTGGACGCGCAGGGTTGTGAGCACAACGTTTATCGCCGCGTCGAAGCGCTGCAAGGTTTCTTCTTTCGACGGAGGATTCGCGTCGGTAAATTCGCGTGGGCGGTCGCGTACGTATCCAGTATTCGCGATTTGCGCGCCGATGTAGTAATTCAGGTTGCCGGTGAGGTGCAGGACAAGATGTCCAAAACTGTTTCCGAACGAAAACGGCTTTTGCCAGAACTGCTCGTTGCTGACGGGACCGGCCAGTTCGACGATGCGGGCCGCGTGAGTGGCGAAGCGCTCGGAGAGAGTGGACGCCAGCGTGTTATGCAGCATGAATGTATCTCCTGCTTCGCGGGCCGACTGCGCCCGCGGTTTCCCCTAAACCACGGTGGCTGTTTCCTGCTTGAGTTTTTCCGCCTGATAGTAGGTTACGAGCGCTTCGATCAGCGGTTGAAGTTTGCCATCCATCACCGCGTCGAGTTGATGAATGGTGAAGCCGATGCGATGGTCGGTGAGACGGTTCTGCGGAAAGTTGTAGGTGCGGATTTTTTCGCTGCGGTCGCCCGATTTGACCATCGCCTTGCGCTCTTTGGCGAGCGCTTCCTGCTGCTTCTCCATTTCGATTTCGTAGAGACGGGCGCGAAGCACGCGCATGCCTTTTTCGCGATTCTTGATTTGCGACTTCTCGTCCTGGCAGCTGACGACCGTGTTGGTGGGAATGTGCGTGATGCGCACCGCGGAATAAGTCGTGTTCACCGACTGGCCGCCGGGACCTGAGGAGCAAAACGTATCGATGCGCAAATCTTTGGCTTCGATTTTGATATCGACATCTTCCGCTTCCGGCAGCACCGCGACGGTGACGGCCGAGGTATGCACCCGGCCCTGCTGCTCGGTCGCGGGGACACGCTGCACGCGGTGAACTCCGCTTTCATATTTGAGCTGCGAGTAAACCTTGTTGCCTTCGATGATGGCGATGACTTCCTTCAGTCCGCCGACTGACGACTCCGAGGTTGAAAGCACTTCGACCTTCCAGCGCTGCGTCTCGGCGTAGCGCGTGTACATGCGGAAAATCTCCGCGGCGAAAAGTGTGGCTTCATCTCCGCCGGTGCCGGCGCGAATTTCGAGGATGACGTTCTTCTCGTCGTTGGGATCTTTGGGCAGCAGCAGAACTTTCAGTTCTTCTTCCACTGCGCCCACCCGGCCTTCGAGTTTGTCGAGTTCTTCCTGCGCATAGGCGCGCATGTCGGGATCTTTTTCCTCGGCGAGCATGGCCTTGCTGTCGGCGATTCCCTTCTTCAGATCCTTGTACTCGCGGTATTTTTCCACGATGGGAGTAAGCTCGCTGTGCGCCTTGGCAGTCTTCTGGTATCGCGCCGAATCGTTGATGATCTCCGGCGAGGCCAGAGCCTGGGTCAAGTCTTCGTAACGGGCTTCGATTTGGTCAAGTCGTTCAAACATGGGTTTCGTCGTCGGTCATCAGTCGTCGGTCGTCAGCAAATCTCTCGGGCGTTCTTACTTCGATTCGAGACCTGATCGGCCTTTGTCCGCCAAAATTGTCTGCTTGATTCCCATTGTGGTTCGGTCGGTATCAGGAGACTGACGACCGACGACCGCGGGCCGACGCCCGCTACGCAATCACCAGTTCGCCGCCGTGCTCTTTTTCGAGCGACATGGCGTGCTCAAGTGCGACGATGGCGCAATCGGCCTGCTCATCCGAGGGAGCCTGCGTGGTGATGCGCTGCAGCCAGAGTCCGGGAGCCGTCATCAGCGCAAAAAGCGAGCCCCGATGCTTGGCGGCGAAGCGGATGATTTCATACGAAACGCCGGCGATAACGGGCAGCAACACGATGCGCGAGGCAAAGCGCGCCCAGAAGCCGGTAAATGGGATCAAGATATAGAAGCCGATCGAGATCAGCATCACCGTCATCAGAAAGCTGGTGCCGCAGCGCGGATGATAGGTCGAGTACTTCTGCACGGCAGCGGTTTCCAGAGGATCGCCATTCTCAAATGCGAATACCGTCTTGTGCTCGGCCCCGTGATATTCGTAAACGCGGCGAATGTCTTTCCAGAGCGACACTCCCCAAATGAACAGGAGAAACAGGGCCAGCCGGATGGCGCCGTCAATCAGATTGAAAATAACGCGGCCGCCAAGAGCGGGATCCCAGCGTTTCAACTCCGTTGCTGCCAGCAGCGGAATGTACTTGTACATGAAAATGAAAAATGCGAGCGAGATCGCAATATTCGCCGCGGCCACCCAGCCGCTGAGCGTCGCGGCTTTTTCGCGAGTGTCGGCCTTCTCAGTTTCAGTCTTCGCTGAGTCGTTTTTAGCGAGTGAAGTCTTGCCGCCATTTTCAGCCTGCATAACGTCTTCGATGGCGACGTTAGCTGAGAAGCGCAGTGCACGGTAGCCGAGGGTCATCGCGTAGCCCAGCGTCATTACGCCGCGAACGATCGGCCAGCCCATCCATTTATGCTTCTCGGACGGGCGGTCGAGCGGTTCACTCATGGTGACCATTTCGCCGGATGGTTTGCGGCAGGCGATGGCCCAGGCATGCGGCGAGCGCATCATGACGCCCTCAAGCACGGCCTGTCCGCCGACCAGCGTTTCTTCGCCGCTTTCGAGGGCGGGTAGAAGTTGCACTGCGGCCAAAAATCGTAGATTTCGCAAGAAACGCACGTGTATTGGATGATCCTTCCCGAGCACGCGAATCAAAGACTAGGGTATCACAGAGGCGGCGGGCAACTATCACAGCGCGTCGAGGCCCGTATTGTATCTGTAAGAATAGACGCGAGATACGGCAGCCGGGTGAGAACGAAGGTGATTGATTGAAGATGCAGCAATTTGCGACTGTCTGCGACACCGTCGCGGCGACGACGAAGAAAACGCTGAAGATTGCCGCGGTCGCCGAGTACCTGAACACGTGCAGTGGCGGAGAAGCGGCCGTATCGGCGGTGTTTCTATCGGGACGTCCGTTTCCAGCGTGGGAGGAAACCACACTGCAGGTGGGCGGCCGGTCGCTGTGGCAGATCGTTGCGGAACTTGCGGAAAAGGACGATGCCGAACTTTCCGCCGCGTACCGGCGACTTGGAGACCTGGGAGCCGTTGCTGGCGACATTCTGCCGGCACGAGATGGGCAAGGTGTGAAGATCATCGAGGTCGAAAGTGCCTTTCGCGCGATTGCGACGGCGCGCGGTGCGGCGCAGAAAACCGCGTTGGTGCGCGATCTTCTCAGCCGTGCGACCCCGCTCGAGGCCAAATACATTGTCAAAATCACGACGGGCGATCTGCGCATCGGGCTCAAGGAGAGCCTGGTCGAAGAAGCGATTGCGAAGGCGTATGGGGGAACTCTGGCCGAAGTTCAGCGCGCGAACATGTTGCTGGGTGACATCGGCGAGACGGTTCGCCTGGCTGCTGAGCGAAAGCTCGCCGAAGCCAGGATGCGGCTGTTTCATCCCTTGGGATTCATGCTCGCCAGTCCGATTGAATCGCCGGAAGAAGGACTGAGCTATTTCCTGGAAGCCGCCGTGGAAGATAAATATGACGGCATTCGCGCGCAGGCGCATATTTCGAACGGCGAAGTGAAGATTTTTTCGCGCACGCGCGATGAGATCACCGAATCGTTCCCCGAATTGCCGCCCGCGCTCGCGGGCGTGCCGCAGGACGCCATTCTCGATGGAGAAATCGTGGCGTGGGAGTTTCCTGAGACGCCGAGCCAGGCTCGCGAGATTGTGGATGATCGTGCTTCCGCGGCGAGCGAAGAGAAAGCGGCGAAGGTAGGGCGCGCGCGTCCATTCAGCGTTTTGCAGCAACGCCTGGGGCGAAAAAAGGTCAGCGACAAGATGCTGCGAGAGACTCCGGTTGCATTTCTCGTGTTCGATATTCTCTACGCCGATGGCGAGTTGGTGATCGATCGTCCGCTGCGGGAGCGTGGGCGAATTCTGGATGAGCTGTTCGCAGCGGAAAGAATCATTCACCCCGGAGGCACGGAGACACGGAGAAGGACTGCCGAACAAACAAAATTATCTTTTGATGAGGATGATCCCACGACCGCAGTCAATCTGATCCGCGCGCCGGTTTTTCGCGCAGCTTCCGCCGAAGAACTGGAACAACTTTTCACTGCTGCCCAGCAGCGCGGCAATGAAGGGTTGATGATCAAGGATCTCAACTCCGCGTACACGCCAGGCAAGCGTGGTAAATCGTGGCTCAAGATGAAGCGCGAACTGGCCACACTCGACGTAGTTGTGACGGCGGTCGAGTACGGCCACGGCAAGCGCATCGGCGTGCTCAGTGATTACACCTTCGCCGTGTGGGATGGAGATAAGCTGGTTAATATTGGCAAAGCATATTCAGGACTCACCGACGAAGAGATCGCGGAAATGACGATGTGGTTTCTCGATCACACCATTGAAGATGAGGGGTTCCGGCGCATCGTTGAGCCGAAAATTGTGCTCGAAGTGGCCTTCAACAACATGATGAAATCCGATCGGCACGAAAGCGGATACGCACTGCGATTCCCAAGAATCGTGCGGCTGAGGCCGGACAAATTGCCGGAAGAGGCGGACACGTTGGAGCGGGTGCGAGAGATCTGGGCGAGTCAGAAATGAGAGTGTGCAAGCGCACGCAGGTCAGCACGTGATTCGGAAGTCGCGAACAGATTCATCCTATGAGTGTAGGCCGGATTTTTCGCGGGCCACCCGCGTTCCTCGTTCATGATGTGGTTGATTTCCAAACCTCTATGACGGCGACTCGGCTTCCCCTGAGCATGATCGTCAGCGTATTCATATCTGTGTAAGGCTCGCTGTGAAGCGTCAGCTCATGTTCGTGTAGATAGAAGAAGGTGTTACTAGTCTTGAAGCTGGGGCTTCCCAATGTGTGGATTACCTCTTCTTTCGGGATCCCCAGCTGTACAGCGACAGGCAATTTGACGGTTGTCTCATCTGCTGGAAGAGCTGAGCATCTCGAATCGAAAGACGTCGTATTTCTCACAAGTTCCCAACGAAATCCTCCGACGGCCCCATTGTCAATTTCCGAGCTCAGTAGCCACAACACCCACGTTCCATGCGAATCGGAAGCGTGTAGACATAGCCAGCTCAGAGATTCGCCAGCATCTCCGCGGTTACCAATTACGCCTCCCGCGGTCTTCTGTATGGCGACCAATTCAGTTGTCTCGAGTACGATCCTTTGCCCATCTACCTGCAGGCGCTTAACCATGTCCTTGGGAACAGTCGCCTTCATACCTAGAGGGAGCTCCTCGAACACGTTGGGAGGCTCCCAGATCGGCTCGCTCGGGGGTCTGGAATCAAACGTTTGACCGTAAAGCGTACAAAGCAAGCACAGCGTTAGAAGAAGCCGAAAACTCAGCATCATGCACGCAATTGTAGCTTGGTATCGCTAATAACTGACTGTCGAAACCAGAGCATGTCATTCGTCGAGGGCCTTCGCGACCAAGTTCCCGAGATTCCTGACCGGCACCATCTCTCGCAAACGTCAGTGGCTGTGATGATGGTGGGCTTCGCCTTCACTCACCGGCATGACGCAGCCGTGGGCCACTTCGCACTCGACGTGCTCGAACTGGATTGTGGTGTGGTCGATGCGGAAGCCATGGTGCAGGCATTCTTTCACGTCGCGGAGAATGCGCTCGCTGACGGAGGGTGGAATGTCGGCGATCGCGATGTGGCAGGAGAGTGCGTGCGTCTCAGAACCGATGCTCCATACGTGCAGGTCGTGAACGTCGTTGACGCCTTCGACGCCGCGAATGGCCGATTCGATCTTTTCCAGCTTCATGCCGCGTGGCGTGCCTTCGAGCAAAATATTCAGCGTCTCGCGCACGATACCGAAGCCCGACCACAGAATCAGCACTCCGATTCCAACCGACAACACCGAGTCGATCCAATAATTGCCCGTGACCAGGATGGCCCAGCCGCCGGCAATGACGGCCGCGGTGGAAAGCGTGTCGCCCAGTTCGTGCAGAAGCGCGCTGCGAATGTTGACGTCGCCGCCCGAACGATAGAGCAGCAACGCGATGGCACCGTTCATGACCACGCCGGCGGCGGCGACCCACATCATCAGGCTGGCTTGCACGTGCTCGGGGTGCTGCAGTCGGCGAAAGGCTTCGTAGAAGATGAAGAACGCAACCACCACCAGGGAACTGGCGTTGACCAATGCGGCCAGCACTCCAGCGCGCTGATAGCCGTAGGTTTTGGTGGGATTCGCGGGGCGCGATTGAAAATACACCGCAACCAGCGAAAGCAGCAGCGCCAGAAGATCGGAGAGATTGTGTCCAGCCTCGGAGAGCAGGGCCAAAGAATGCGCGCGCACTCCGGCCACAACCAGCAGCACGATGTAGGCCAGCGTCACGCCGAGCGAGATCTTGAGCACTCGCGTGGGACTGCCCGCGCCATGAGAATGCACGTGCATGTCTTAAGTCTACGGGCGGCGGAGAAAGGCTTCAAGCGGGCGGAAGGCGTAATGGGTTCTTTTGCATTCTGACCTGTAGATTCAGTTGAGTCATACTCAACTGTGATCTTCAGACGAGGCGAGGGATCTCGCGCTGGCAAGCACCGATGCACGGGAGATCCCTCCGCCCCTGGAAAAAGCGCGGGCGTTCGGGATGACGCAAGCGATTCTCTGTGCTCCGTCGTAAAGGCTAAGTCTTGCCTCGCACTTGTTCCGGTGTCCATCCCAGCTCGCGCAAGTTGCGAATGCTCAATGCGTCGTGCCGTTTGGCGAGGCGAAGTCCGGCATCGTCGCGGACCAGACTGCAGTGGTAGTAATCCGGTGGAGAGATATCGAGCGCGCGACATAGCAGAAGTTGACGTGCGGTCGACTTCAGCAGATCGGCTCCGCGCACAACTTCAGTGATCTGCATGGCGGTATCGTCGACGACGACCGCCAACTGATAAGCCGGCA
Source organism: Candidatus Sulfotelmatobacter sp. (assembly GCA_030040965.1). Taxonomy (GTDB): domain Bacteria; phylum Acidobacteriota; class Terriglobia; order Terriglobales; family Acidobacteriaceae; genus Sulfotelmatobacter. The sequence goes on from JASHOT010000320.1 coordinate 11,227, forward strand.
CATCGTCACGCCGCCAGATGATGAAGTCGCCAAAGTCGCGGCCTGCGATGAAGGATTGGGGGCCGAGATGTAAATCGGCGAAGCAGATCTCTTCTCCGTCGGGAACGCGAAAGCGCCAGTTAGCGCCGGAAATTTGGGTGCCCCATTCTCGCCGTGTTTTTTCCGGCAAGGGTGGGGACTTTGATCGGCACGTGCCTGGATACAGGGGCTCGTCATCTCCTTCGTTGGGAGCGCCGGCGGCCTGGGAGACATCCTTGCGCGAGCAGGTGCAGGGATAAATCGCGCCAGCGTCGCGCAGTTTCTGCCAGGCCGCCAGATAAAGCTGGTGGCGCTCGCTTTGCGAGTAAGGCCCGAACGGTCCTCCGCAATCCGGACCTTCGGACCATGCGATTCCGAGCCAGCGCAGATCCTCGTACATCGCGTGGACGAATTCGGCGCGGCAGCGCTGCGAGTCGAGATCTTCATTGCGCAGAATCAGCGTGCCACCACGTTCGCGCGCCCGTTGCGCCGCGATCCAGAACGTGCGCGCATGACCAAGATGGAGCAGGCCGGTCGGCGACGGCGCGAGACGGCCACGATAAGGAATTGTGTCGGTCACAGACACGGATGCGGTAGATAGATTCCTGTGACGATTTTTACTGCGATGCACCCCGTGGCGCGGGCGCAGCCGCCACCTTCGCCGGTGTGATTTGCAGCATAGACTTTCCACTGACGTGTACGAAGGACAGCTCGCGCGCCGCGAGCAAGGCGTTCACCGCGTCTTTTACTTTCGAGCGCGCAATGAACTTTCCGAAAAACGACTCCAGTTCCGCCGGCTCGACGGCGATCACGCAATCCAGATACTTCGATACCAGAGCCGAAAGCGCTTCGGCCACCGACAATCCCACGCCTTCCTTCACCGCATCCGGCGCCCAGCGATAGAGCAGGTCCCAAACCGAGCCGTCGCTGGGCTTGTAGTCGACGCGCGTGATACGCAGCTTCGACCACAGCTCGGCAAGGGCTTTATCAAGAGCGGCTGTAGAAAGTCCGCCGCCCAGGCGCTCGAGAAGCTTCAATTTGGCGATCGGCCCTTCGTGCTGGATAAGCGCAAAGGCGTCGCAGGCGAGTTGCGAATATGGAGATCGCGCGCCGGGGCTCGGCGCCTGCCGGGGATTGCGCTCGCCCATGAGCGCATAAAAATAGGGGAAGACCGACGCGGCGACCAGGAATCCATTGTTCTCTTCAAAAAGATTCGCCTCGAATGCCGTCTTTTCCCGCAACAGGCGCACCATCAATTCCGTCGCTTCCGACGCGCGCGTGTCTTTGAATGCGAGCTGCCAGCTGGGCAAATTCTCGTCCGATCCGACGAACGCTCCAATGAATGTGGGCAGAAGCAGCGCGGGCCGCCGCGGATACATCAGGCACACGCCTACGTCTTCGACGAAACGCCGCGCGGCTTCGATGGTGTGGATGGCTTTGCCATCGAGCCGCCACTTTTCGCGGCGCAGTTGTTGGAGTTCGAGGTCGGTCATTGTGAGTCCTGAGTCGCGAGTCCTGAGACGCGAGCAAACTTCGGTGGAACCTGCTCACGGGGCTCAGGACTCCCGACTAGATTCTCTTAAACGCCTTCTGAATGTCCTTCACAGAATACCGCAGCACTACGGGCCGGCCATGCGGACAGGAATACGGATGATCCGTCTTGGCCAACTCCGCAAGCAGCCACTCCATTTTGTTCTGCTCGAGAGGCATGTTGACTTTGATCGCCGCATGGCAGGCGATCGAGGCCGCGATGCGGGTGCGAATTTTCTCCAGATTCAGTGATTGCTCCTCGCGGGCGAACTGATCGAGCAGTTCGTGCAACATTCGCTCAACGACTGGAGCATCTACTCCAGCCGGTGCGACCTTTACGGCCACGCTGCGCGCGCCGAACGGTTCAGCTTCAAATCTGTTACGCTCGAGTTCATCGGAAATTTCGGTGAAGACCGCCTGCTGCGCGGGAGACAGCTCAATCACAATCGGCATGAGCAGTCGCTGGCTTTCGACTTTTTGCGCCGCCCGCTGTTTGAGCACGCGCTCAAAGAGCACGCGCTCGTGCGCCACATGCTGGTCGATCACCCACAGTCCGTCTTCGTTGACCGCAAGGATGAAGGAATTTCGAATCTGTCCCAATGGCTTCAACGTGGCCAGCGACGAAAGCGTAGGCTCCTCTTCACCGACATCGAGAGCCGGGGCGCAGCCGTTGTCGGGGATCGCATCGATGCCGAAAACCGGCACCACGCCAAGCTGCCGCGTTTCCAGTCCGCGCGCGATGGGAATCGCAGCGTTGGCCTCAACAGCAATTCCGCCTTCGAACTGGAAGCGCGCGGAAATCGGCGGAGGCACGGGCGCCTGCAAGGCAAATCCCGTGGGCGGCATTGCGCGCGCGTCTGCCGCCGAAATCGCCGAGGTCTGCTCCCAGTCGCCATCGGCCGCAACAGAACCGGGTGTCATCGCCCCGGGAGTCAGTGCCTGGCTCGCCGTGGCGCGGGCTCGCATTTCGGTCACAAACTGGGGCACAGGACGCGCTTTCATCAGCGCAGCTCGTATCGAGTCCCGCACGAAGTCGTGCAACACCGTCTGTTGCCGGAAGCGCACTTCTGTCTTCGAGGGGTGCACATTCACATCCACTTCTGCGGCGGGCAATTGAAGGAAGAGCAGCACCACGGGATACACCGTGGGCGGAATGATATTTCGATACGCCTCGGTCAAGGCATGCTGCACGAGGCGGTCGCGAATGAGGCGTCCGTTGACGAAGACGTAGATCGAATTCCGGTTCAGCTTCTGAATTTCCGGCTTCGAGACGAAGCCATGCAGACGGATTTCACCACAGGAAGCCACTTCGACCTCGGGCGATGGTTCGCTTTCTGGCGTTTCGCGGGCGGGGGCGTCCGCGCCACACGAGTCCTTGCGCCGCCATGGAGGAGGCTGCGGCAATCCCACGCGCTCGAGCGCCTGGCGGGCCGCGACCGGAATTAACTGATCCAGAGTCTCCTTGCCGAACACCTGATAAACGCGCTCGTTGTATCCGGCGACCGGAGGCGCGACCAGCATGGCGTTGGCCGCCGAATGCAGCTCGAAGTGTTTTTCCGGATGCGCCAGCGCATAATGCGTCACCAGCGACGCGATGTGCGACAGCTCGGTCGACTCCGATTTCAGAAACTTCTTTCGCGCCGGAGTATTGAAAAAAAGATCGCGCACGGTGATCGATGTTCCGAGCGGCAGGCCGGCCTCTTCCACGCGCGCGATTTTTCCGCCGTTGATCTCGACGACCGTCCCGCTCTCATCTTCTTTGTCGTCCCCGCTCTCACCCTTGGCGGCCCGCGTTTCGAGCCGCAGGCGCGACACCGACGCGATCGAAGGCAGCGCCTCGCCGCGAAAGCCCAGCGTCGAGACGTTCAGCAAGTCTTCCGCATTTTTGATTTTCGAAGTCGCGTGGCGCTCGAAGGCCAGCAGGGCATCGTCGCGAACCATGCCGCAGCCGTCGTCGGTGATCTGAATCAGCTTTTTTCCGCCCGCCTCGACGCTGATTTTGATCCGCGTCGCCCTCGCGTCGAGCGCGTTCTCGAGCATCTCTTTCACCACCGAGGCCGGCCGTTCGACAACTTCGCCTGCGGCGATTTTGTTGGCGACGGCTTCGGAGAGAACGTGAATGCGGCCCATGATTAGAGATCCCTCGACTGCGCTCGGGATTTCGGCTGCGGGCTCCCGCTGCGCTCACGCCCGCAGAACGCCTCAAGTGTCGCAGAAGCAGCGATGGGAAGGCAAAGGCTCTGGACTCACCCGTTCGCATCCGCTAGAATCGCGTAGCTTCGCGGCCAGTCCCCCCAAAGTCAGACGCAATCGACGCTTTCGAGGACGCATGACCCTGATCCAGTTCACCCGCAATCACAACGACCACTCCACCGACAAGGGATACCAGTTCGAATTCCTCTGCGACCGCTGCGGCAACGGCTTCATGACCGAATTTCGCGCGTCGGCGACGGGCATGGCTTCCAGCGCGCTGCGTGTTGCCGGCAATTTGTTCGGAGGATTTCTGGGGCAGGCGGGCTCGACCGCATATGAGATTGAGAGGGCCGTGCAGGGACCGGCCCACGACAAGGCGTTTCACGAGGCGGTCGAAGAGGCCAAACCGAACTTTCGCCAATGTCCCAAGTGCGTGCGCTGGGTGTGCCTCAGTTCCTGCTGGAATGGCGGCCGTTCGCTTTGCTTCGAGTGCGCTCCCGACATGGAAGTGGAACTTGCTTCCGAACAGACGCAGGCCGCGGTCGAACAAATGAGAGAAAGAGTTCACTCGCAAAATCAGATTAAAGGACTCGACGTGACCACCGCCGCCGCCGCCCTTTGTCCGGCTTGCGGCGCGCGCACGCAGGGAGGCAAATTCTGTCCCGAATGCGGCAAGCCATTACGCGTGAAGAGCGAATGCTCGCAATGCGGCGCGAAAGTGGAGCCGGGGACGAAGTTCTGTCCCCAGTGCGGCAACAAGCTGGCGTGAACACGAATCGCGCGTCGCACGCAGGCCCGCGCAGATCTCTCTCGAAAAGATTGCCCAAAAAGAAGCGGCGCTCACCGCGAGCGCCGCTAAGACTTTCGTGCTCAGCCGCTATTGCACGGCCAGAATAACCGTCGTCGAACTCGTCACCGGATTCGCTCCGCCGGTGGTGGCGTTGATGGTGATGGTGTAGCCAGGGCTCGTATTGGCCGGCGTTCCCGGATTCTTGCTCGTGCTGTTATTGCTGCCGCTGCAGGAGCCCAGCCATAACGTCGAGCATCCCAGAACCATGATCATCCCGAGCATGCGCATGCCGCTCAGGCGCTGGCGCGAGCCGGCAATGAACACAATTCCGAGCAAGCCGGGCGCGAGCATGGCGTAGAAGTAGCGCGGACCGCGATCGAGCGGACGGCGCAACTGGCCTGTCGGTGCTGTCGTGGTGATGCTGAAGCTCACCGACGTAGTATTGGTCGCCGAACTTGGACCGCTGCACAACGATTCCGACGCCGGATCACTGCAGGAGTAGGTCACGGGCACGACCGTCGTGCCGTTCGAGATGAACGACGGCGTGCTGGTGCTCGCCACCGTGATAGTTACAGACGCGGTTTGTCCCGGCGTCACCGTGTAGGTCGAGTTCTGCGCGGTCAGGGTATAGGTTTCGGTGGTCGCGCCCACAGTAAGAGAAATGGACGGGGATACCGGGATCGTGGCGCCTCCACCGGTCGCGTTCACCGCTATAGACTGCGCCCCGGTCGCCATGTTGGGGGCCGTGCCTATGCTCAACATCACGGTGATTGGATTGGTGTTCGTCGGGGTAACGGTTGAGGGCGTAAACGTGCATGACACTCCCGTCGGCGCACTCGGGCAGGTAAACGTAATCTGCGAAGTAAATCCGCTGGTCGCGGTGACTGTGAGCGTAATCGGACTCGTCGTCGCCCCCGCGCTCACACTCGCGCTCGTCGGATTGGCGGTCACGGTGAAGGGAGCATTGACGGTAACGACTGCGGGTGTGGTGGATGAGGAGGATGTATCGTACCCGTCGCCGGCGTAGTCAGCGACCACGCTGTTAGAGCCTGCCTGCAGCGCGGTCGTCGAAAACGTAGCGGTACCGCTGGAAAGCGTGCCCGTGCCGAGAGTGGTCGAGGTGTTATCCACGAACGTGACGGTGCCGGTCGCGGTCGAAGGCGTAACCGTCGCGGTGAAGGTTACATTTGTCCCGAATTCCGTGTTTGTAGTGGACGGCGAAATCGTTGTCGTCGTGGCGCTACGCGCTGCGGCCCAGGCCGTAATGAAGGCGTTCATATTCACCGAGCCGAGGCCGGTGACCTCGCTGTAGGCGTGTCCGCCGGGGACAGTGAACCCGATCTGTCCACTGCTCGGACAAACCACCGTAGTAGAGCTCTCAAAGGTCGGATCGCCGAATGTGCAGGTGACGATGTTGCTCGAACTGCCTCCGGTGACCGCGTTCGTTCCCGCGTTGATCTCGTTGAAGACGCCGCTTTGGTTTATGGTGAAAAGATTGTAGAGCTCAGGATTGAACAGGCCCAAGCCGTTTGCCGACGTGTACTGATTGAGCAGAGCGGCCATTCCGGCAGTGACCGGCGTCGGAGCCGAGGTACCGCCGAAGGCAGAGTTGTAGGTAATGAGAGCGGTGTTGATGCCGTCGACGCAAGTGCTCGTGGAACTGCTGCCGTTCGTCTCTGATTGCGCTGTGCACACGATGTAAGGATCGTTGAAATTGGAACCCGAAAAAGCAATGTCCGGGACGTCGCGAACGCTGTCCGTTGGGGTAACGCTGCTCTGCCACGTGGGCTTGGGAAAACCCCCGTTGGGTGATGCATCACAAATCTCGAAGAAGGTGCCGTCCACTGTTGTGGTGCCAGTTCCGTTTGCGCAATTGCTCGGGCCGCCGCCTGTGCCGTCGAACTCGGCGGGATCGCCAGTCTGCGATGTGTCATTCCACCCGGTCTCGGGGATGTACTTAATCGCAGAGCCGCCGTTGGTCTGGTTCGAGCTGCTCCAGTACGGGCCAGTTCCGCTATCTTCATCGAACTCCGTGGCGCCTACACCCGTTACATAGGCGCTGCTGGCGGGATAACTGACGGATTGACCGTAGATTGCGGGTTCGTCGCCGGAGGTGAGGGCACCGTCGCAGATGGCGGCGGCGCTATCACCGGAAGCAGCAAACATGGAAATACCCAGGCTGACGGCTTTTTTATAAACGGTCTCGGATGCGGAAATATCCGGGGCTGTCACCAGAGCCTCGCAAAGGCCATAACTGTAGCTGATCACCGTGCCCAAGGGAGGGGTTTGATCCACGGCCCAATTGACGCTGGTGTCGACGCCGCCAGAATTGACCGAGGAGGTCACGAAGACGATCTCCGCGCCGGGAGCCACGCCACTCATGGTTTCAATATCTAGATCGGATTCGCCGAGGTCCCCCGCGCTGAATCCCGGGTCGCCGTCGGGCCAGACCTCATCAAAATTTCCGACACCACACTTTCCAGCCTGAAGTATGGTTTGCGTAGAATCCAGAGTGCACTCGCTCAACTGAGTCAGACCAAATGCACTGCGAAAGTAATTGATGTCAGCGATGTAGACATCAGTCTGCCCCGCAATCACTACGTTAACGCCCTTCCCGTTGATGGAGTTGTTATAAAGCGGGGTGATTTGGTAAAGAGTAGCAAGGTCGCCGGGAGCAATAGCGGTGTAAGTGTTCCCTCCATCTGTGAAGGTGTAATTTGGGCGCTTCCGCAACATGGAGCTGGGTACGAAATTGTGCAATCCGCGGAATCCACCGACAATTCCGTTCAGCGCCGCCGGGATCATGGGCGGCGCCACGTTGGCAAAGTGCATCTTTCCGTTCACGTTGTAATTATGGATCTGAGTATGGAAGACGCTCTGCACCAGTCCGGCAGTACCTTCGAAGCGAATAAAGTCGCGTCCGTTGGCGACGTAGGAGACGGTGAAACCTTGCGCCCCGAGCCATGCCTTCACTTTCCCGATATCGCTCGGGCTGAGGCCAAACTGCTCGGCATACTGCGAAACCGTGAGCCACTGGTGGTAGCTGGGAGATTTCGCGTCCTGCTGTTGTGAGATCAGACCGGTCAGAGCCTGTTCCTGCTCGGCCGTGGGCAGAAAGAGCATGGTGACCTGCATCATGCGCGAGGTCTCGACCGGACCCTGATCGAACTGCGGGCGCGCGAGAGAGGAGACATGGTTTTTCAACACCACCACTTTGCTCGAGTCGATGGGGCCTGTAATCCTATCCGGGGTGGCGGCGTAGCTCAGGCTGCAGAGAGAGATCAAGAAAACAGAGACAAGTGTGACGGCTGGCAGAGAGAACTTCAGGCTTCGCATAGACGCTCCGGGCAGATCGGGTTGGTCCTTGTGCATTCACTTATACGGCTTATCGCTTCTGTGATCAAGCGAGACGTGCCGAAGGTTGTATCCCCGCCAAACTACGACAAAACTTGACACTGTGCCGAACGCTGGCGGCACACCTCCGGCATTTTGGGGTAAGAACCCCGCGACTGGCCCATAGTTGCGGCCTCCGGTCAAAATCGGCTGCAGCGTATACTTCCTAGTCGCGTCCTCACTTAGGGCCGTTGAAGTCGGCCGATTCTGGTCAAGCATGAGCTCACCCGCGCTTACAAAACCTCGCCTCGCTTACATCGACTGGATGCGGGGACTGGCTTGCGTGCTCATGTTTCAGACCCACTGCTACGACTCCTGGCTGGGCGGCACGGCCCGCCAGAGCCGCTTTTTCATGTATTCGCAGCTGGGTGGAACTTTTCCCGCGCCGTTATTTCTGTTTCTGGCGGGAATCTCCTTCGCTCTGGTCACGGAAAAACTGCGCGCCAAGCACCTGGCGCCTGGGCAGATCGCGCGCTCGACGATCCGGCGGGGCGCAGAGATCTTCGGCTTCGGGCTTCTGTTTCGCGTGCAGGAATACGTCATTGCCTGGGGATGGGCGCCGAAATCCGACTTGCTGCGCGTCGATATCCTCAACACGATCGGCCTCTCCATGATGCTGATGGGCGTGATGTGCTGGATTGTGCTGCAACCGTGTGGGGCGGATGCTCCCGTCGGCGAAGATTCCGTTGCTGCGGACGTAGGTGCCCCATCCTTGTCACGTTCTTTGCGACAAGGATGGAATAGTCGCACCACACTCATCATCGCTGCCGCAGTCACATCGCTGCTCATTTCTCTGCTCACGCCTTTGCTCTGGACTACGTGGCGACTGCGTTTCCTGCCATGGCCCATTGAGTCTTACATCGATGGCGTGCACAACCTGGGCACGCCGCAGGCGTGGCTGTTCCCCATTTTTCCGTGGACGGGATTTGCCTTCGCCGGCCTCGCAGTGGGATTCATCCTGCAATCGCCATGGGCGCGGGCCGGCGAGACGAGAGTCTTTTTGTCGCTCGGGGCGGCGGGCGTTGGGTTGGTCGGACTCTCCCGCTGGCTCGACGCGCAGCCGCGACAGCTGTATCCCGTCTACGATTACTGGCATACCAGCCCGCAGTTTTTCCTGATTCGCGTGGGAATGCTGCTCGTGATCGTGACCGCGAGCTACGCCTGGTGCCGCTGGGGATTGGCGCAGTCGGGATTCAGCCCGCTGATGCAGCTTGGTCAAGCTTCACTTCTCGTCTATTGGGTGCATATTGAGTTTGTCTACGGCCGTGTTTCCATTCTTCCCAAGCATGCGGTTGGAATTGGAACGGCCTCGGCGGGATTGCTGACGATCACGTTGGCGATGCTGGGTCTGGCCTACGTACGAACGCACATGAAGGGACGCGGCGCGGACATGCTGGCGTGGATTCTGCGGCGTCCTGCGCGCGCCAGTTGAAGCGGACGTCCAGCTGAAAAATCAGGCAAACTGCCTTACGAACTCGACCACTTCCCGCTCCGCCCAGCGGCCGTCGTCATTGGGGCCACCATTCGGCTCGCCCACGAAGGCGCAATGGCCGCCGTCAGTCGTTTCGACGTAAGTAAGGTTCGGGTTCGCCTCGATTCGCTTTTTTGTTTCTGGCAGCATACGAATGAACGGATCGTTGGCCGCATGAATGATCAGTGCAGGAACCGAAATGCGATCGATCACCGTGGATGCCGCCGCGCGGGCGTAATAATCGTCGGCTCCGGCGAATCCGCAATAGTGCGCGGTGACACGGTCGTCGAAAAGGCGGAGGGTGGAGACTCCGCGCAAGCGTGCAGCGTCGAATTCGGCTGGGAAAAGTTTGGCTTTTTCGCGAAATCGGCGGAAAAGCTGCAGAAGAAAATAGTATTCGTAGATTCGGTTGGCGGGCTCATGCAGAGCGTCGGCCGATGCCGCCAAGTCCATCGCCGGACAAACCGCCGCCACAGCTTTGAATTGTGGCGGACCTTCACGGCCCCACTCCCCCGCCAGTTTCAATACCAGGTTGCCGCCCATGGAAAAACCGATCAGCGCAAAGCGCGACACGCCGTCGTTTTCCACGACACTGCGTGCGACCGCCGCGACGTCGCCCGACAGGCTGGAGTTGTAAAGCGTGGGTGCGTAATGATTCATTCCGCCGCAATTGCGCTGATTCATGAGCACGACGTTCAGGCCTGCGGCCAACGCATTCTGTGCCACGCCGGCCATGTATTGCGAATCGGTCGATCCTTCCAGGCCGTGCACGACGATCGCGGTTAATCGTTCTGTGTGATTCGGCTTTTGCCAATAACACCAGCAACGGATTTGTACTCCCGGAGCGACGTCAATTAGTCGCTCCTCGGCTGGCGGCAAGTGAATCCGGCGGGGAAGAAAGAAGCTGGCGAGCGTTTGGACGTGGCCACCACGCAGCCAGCGCCGAGGACGAAACGGTTGCCGCACGGTCCAGCGGGTACTATGCGGCGAATTCGGCCCGCCTGCCGCGCCGGTCGTGTCCGAAACTTGCGGTGTGATTTGCGAACTTATTTGCGAACTTCCCACAAATTGATTTTAATAGAGAGGCATGAGTCCCGAGTCCGGTGCCTCGAGGCGTATCGTTATCGCAGGCCCCTCGCAGCTCAGGACTCACGGCTAAGGACTATCGATGCCCATCTTCGAATACATCTGCAAGGAATGCGATCATCACTTCGAGGCGCTGGTTTTCGGAAAAGAAAAGGCAGAGTGCCCGAAATGCCATGCCAAGAAGTTGGAACCGCAACTTTCTGTTTTCGCAGTTTCGGCGAAAGGTTCGTCCGCCTCGCCGTCGCCGAGTGGGGCATGCGGATCCTGTGGTGATCCGCGCGGTCCTGGCGCATGCTCCATGCGCAACATGAACTAGCAGACTGGTTCAACCCACCAGGTTGCGAAGCTCAGGCCCGGCACCCGCCTAGAAGGTGACCTCGGTTACCTGCGATTCGACTGCGCCGGGTCTAGCATGATCGGGGATATTTCCGAAGCGCTAATTTCACTACATCGGATCGTCTATTTTGGATCGCCGTCGCCAAAAGCGAATTGTCGTCGAACTGCCCGTGCAAATCTGCGGCGTAGATGCTCGCGGCCGGGCGTTCACCGAATCCGTCATCGTCTCAAACATCAGCGGCCGTGGCGCAACTCTCGCGGATGTAAAGGTGCCGCTGAAACGTGGCGCACTGCTCGATCTTGAGTACAAAGGCAACAAAGCCCAGTTCCGCATCGCCTGGCTCGGCAAGAAGGAAAACGGTAAGGGCGGAGAGGTGGGAATCGAAAATCTCAGCAACAGCGTCTTGCTGTGGGATATCGATCCTCTACGGTCTACGGCTGGCATCGGGCAGGGCTAGCCATCGTCGTCTCAGATTGCCAGATTAAGTTCGCCCGTGCGAAAAAGCAGGTTCCTCCCCTTCGATCCCGCTCAGGATCGGAATGACACCCTCCTTTATGTCAGAGAATTCTGCGCTCCTTCCGCAAGAAAGTTCACATGACAAACTGATAGAGTCGTATATGCGCATCTTAACTGTGTAGTCGTTTTGCATTGATTCTCGAATGCCAGGAGGGTTCTGTGTCTCCGTTCCGTTTCGCCTCATGCTTCGCTATCTGCATGGTGTTGATCGCGACCACTCTACCCCTTCGGGCGGAGCGCCAGAGCGCGTCTTCCAAAGGTGCATCAGTTCAGCATGCATCAGTGCAGAATGCGTCTTCCGATGCCGAATCGTCCACGAGCGAATCCGCGCAAAAGATCGAATCTGTTCAGAGGGAAATTCGCTGCAGTAATTTCGATGGCGTTCGCGTTCCCCGCTATCACGTGTTCGGACATTTTCGAAACACACGCGAGGATGGCTCGGAAGTAATGGAACTGAGAATCTCGTTAGCTACCAGGAATTTCACCGAAGAAAAAATTGCTGCCGTCGCCTGCGAGTTGCGCCACAGGTACAGGCGGCATGCGGCCGTCTATGTATGGATGGTCGACAATGAACGAGTGGCCAAGCACGTCAGAGGATGGGACGCGTACGAACCGCAAACCCAGCCTGAGTTCCGGGTGCATTTAGGAATTACCCGGAACAAGAACGTGGAAGAGACGAGTTTCAGCTGGTTTCCGAATCGTGAGGACCGCGAGCACGCGGTTGAAATCACGCTACGCTAAGCAGGAAAGCCACGCCATCGCTCAAGAACCCGACCGATTTGCACGGATCAGCTCTCAGAATTACCGCACCGCCCAACGGTTACTGAACGGCCGCATCCATATCGTCGGGCGCGCCATGCCGGCGCAGCAACTGCGGCAGGTTCTGCGAAAACGCGGATCGCGGCAGCACCATATCGCAGCCCACTTCGTGGGCCTTCTGCTTCAAGTCTCCCTGCACGTGCGACAGGAATCCAATGATGGAAGTGCCTTTCTTCAGCTTGCTCTTTAATTTCGGGATCAAGGTCAACGGTTTGGCGCCGTTATTGTTCAAGTCAAAGATGATCAACGACGGCTTTTCTTCCCCGTTTTGCTGCATGCGATCGGAGAGATCCTTGTCGCTCTTCACGAACTCAACTTTCACGTTGAGCTTGCGCGCCGTCTCCTGAATCTTGGTCATAAAAAACAGGTCTTCGACGAAAGCGAAGATGCGCGAGTTCGCGTCTTCGGTCGGTGGCAGCGGTTCAGGCTCGGGCTGGGCAAACTGCGGTGCAAATCCCGGTCTCTGCCGGCCTCCGCCTTTATGACCGTTGTTGCCGCCGTTCAGCACCGCGCGATAGCTGTGGTCCATGGGAGCGGTGTAGATGCCGTCTTTATTTTCGCGGCTCAGGCCCTGTCCGGGCCGATGACCTCGTTGATTGTGTTGACGGCGACCGCGCCGTCTTCTTCTGCCGCCTCCGCCACCGGAGGGCTTTCCTGGTCCAGCGTTCATAGTCCTCTCAACTTTTTTCGGATGATTTGCAAAATCTTGCTGATCCTGACAACCATCATGCAGACAGATCGACCACTACTGTTTCAACAGACAACAGTTGGGCAGACGCATCGATTCCACGAGGTTGCGGGTACGACTGGGCACACTCTGGAACTAACCCCGATTCCTGAACCTACTTCAATTCGCGAAAGAAATCTCTAACGTTAAATATCGGTTTTCCGTTTTTCGGATCCGTAGGCGCCGCCTCGGAATGGCTGGCGCGGAAGGCCATCGCGGGAACGAGGCCTTATGAGAACATCCTTATCGTACTCGTCCTCGCCGAACCGCGCAAGGCCCCTTCCAGTCCGGCTTTTGCACAGGAGGACATGACTGAAAGAAAGCGGGCACCCACCCGCGCTATTTTCCCGAAGAAACTTCGCGCGCCCACTGCTGCGCTTGCCAGTAAAATCCGGCCACTTCCTCAGATTCGAGACACAAACTTCGGCACAAGGCCGCAACCGCCTCCCATTCGCCGCTTTCGCGCGCCAACATCAGCTGGTAGACAGGACGCAGCAGGCTTGGCTGACCCAACAGCACCGCTTGCGTCTCGTGATCGAGAGGAATGCGCTCCAGGATTTCGCCCATCGGCATTTCGAGCATGGCGTCGATCAGAGAGAGCAACCACAGCAGGAAGAGGTCGGAATCGCCGTGCTTCACCCGAGGAGCGAGCAACTCTCCGAAACGACCGCGTACGAGCGCCGATAAAACAAGGTCGCTGGTCTTGTCCTCGCCGGCTCCGACCGCTACTACCAGCCGCACCCAGCGGCGAACTTCGCGCTCGCCCAACATCGAAAGGGCGTGCCGC
>JASHOT010000321.1 GCA_030040965.1 Candidatus Sulfotelmatobacter sp.
TTCCAGCGGCGCGAACTGAAGGTTTCCCAGCCGTCGCTGACCGGATGGCCTGCGCCTCGGGCGATGGTGAGAATGTTGGATGGCGTCGTCGTGCCAATGCCCACCCTCACCGCCCACTCGCCGGTGCCTCCCAACACCAGGGTGTTGCTGGCGCCGACTACGGCATGAGCGCCGATGGCGGTGGCATTCTTGAGGCCGTCCTCGCCATTGGTGCAGCCCCAGCCGATGCAGGTGAGGTCGGTGCCCGTGGTGTTGGCGTAGAGCGCCGCGTCGCCGACGCCGGTGTTTTCGGTGCCCGTGGTGTTGGAGAAGAGCGCTGCGTAGCCGGTGGCAGTGTTTTGGTAGCCCGTTGTGTTGGAGTACAGCGCCACGACGCCGACGGCGACGTTGCCGCCGGCATTGTCCCCGACATTGGAGTAGAGCGCCCTGTAGCCAAAGGCGACATTGTAATCTCCGCCGGTATTGCTGTAAAGCGCCTGGTAGCCAAAAGCGTCGTTGGGGGCGCCCGTGGTGTTGGAGGAGAGCGCCTGGTAGCCAAAGGCGTCGTTGGGGCCACCCGTGGTGTTGGAGGAGAGCGCCTGGTAGCCAAAGGCGTCGTTGGGGCCACCCGTGGTGTTGGAGGAGAGCGCCTGGTAGCCAAAAGCGTCGTTGTAGCTGGCTGTGTTGTAGTAGAGTGCGCTGAAGCCGCTGGCGGTGTTGTAGCTGCCCGTGCTGTTGGCGAAGAGCGCATCGTAGCCGCTGGCGGTGTTGTAACCCCCGGTGGTGTTGGAAAAGAGCGCGGCGTCGCCGTCGGCGGTGTTGGCGTTGCCCGCGGTGTTGGAGTAGAGCGCAACCTCGCCGCTGGCGGTGTTGTAACCCCCGGTGGTGTTGGAAAAGAGCGCGCCCTGGCCGTCGGCGGTGTTTTGGCTGCCCGTGGTGTTGGAGTAGAGCGCGGAGGCACCGCTGGCGGTGTTGTAGTTGCCCGTCGTCGTGGTGTTACCCGCGAATCCGAGAAAAGCGTTCGCGTTGCTGTACGAGCCGAGGGCAAAGAGGTTGCTTCCAATCTGGTAGCTGCTGCCAGATACCACCCCAGTTGCGGTGAGATTTCCGTTCGCGGTTTGATTTCCGGTGAAGGTGTTGGCCGCGGCCAGCAGGGGCACCTTGGTGGTGTCCAAGTTCAACGTGACGCTGCCGCTGGTGCCGCCGCCGGTCAGGTCGGTTCCGGCCGTCACACCCGTGATCGTGCCTGTGCCCGCGTTGCTGCAAGCCCACGCGCTGCCGCTCCACTGCAACACCTGATTCTTGGCGCACGCGGTCGTGAGCGACAGGTCGAGCGTCCCGCTCGTTCCTCCACCGGTCAGCCCGCTGCCGCTGGCGGTCGTCACTCCGGTGATCGTCCCGTCACCGCCCGCGTAGGCAACATCCAGCTCCGCGGGATGGCTCGTCGTCGTGTTCTCCTTGCTGTCGAAGGTGGCGTTAAACGTACTGTTCGCGACCAGCGCGATGCCATCGTTTGGCTCGCTTCCGTCGAGCCACGCTTGCACCGCCGAAGTGACGTTGATCAGAATGTACTGATTCTTGTCCGCGGTGGTGATCGACACATTGGAAGCGATTGTGCCTCCCAGCGCCGGGGCTTTGTCGTAAGTAATCGTGCTCTCCGACCATGAGCCGTTGACGTAGTCGACGTTGAAGCTGCCCGCGGTGGTGACGCCATTGACATAGAGCTTGAGCGTAGCTGCGCTCACGGTTGCTCCAGCAGGAATTGACGACAGGGGAAACTGGATATAGGACGTGAACGTGGCGCCATCGACCTCCAGCAGCGTATACGCGCCATAGTTGGTGGTGGGATCGGCGCTGTAGGTGAAGGCGTCGCCGAGCGGCGTGATTTGGGCCTGCGCGGCCAGCGATGCCAGCACGAGCAGGGTGAGGACTGCGAGAACGGCTGGCAGGGACCGAGTGAAGCTGCGTACGATGCGGCGCTGCATAATGGATCCTCTTTGGATGAACTTGGTTTTTTCCGAATCCGGGCTCCGAGACACCATCCAATAACGAACATCCGCGACCTTACGACGAAGCAATCAAAATACGGGATTCGATACCTCTTCGCCCCTTCTTGCTGCGTCCGGAAATCTCAAAACTGTTGTCTTAGTTCTTGTGTACTGCTCTACGTCCTATAACGAGAACCGGCGAGAAAAACTGCAATGCCGAGAAGGAAAAATTTTCCTCTCTGAAAGAAATTCGGAGCAGGCAAAGGACGTGAGGGCAAGAATTTTCTGTGTAGCTGCGAACGGAGCTAGCAAATCCGTTAAAAACGAGGAAGTTAGCTCATACGATTCGGGCGGCGATCGCCGGACCGGGTAACGCCCCCCGTCAAAATCGTGTTGTCAAGGTCGAATTAGTTGCTGATCCCAGGATTTTGTGGAGTTTACAAGCGACGACACGTTCCTTGCAGTGACAAACGCGGCAGGCGGTGAGATCGGCGGGATAGTGGATTTTGCAATCGCACAAGGCAGACCGTATTGGATCGGTCGAGGTCCTGCAGGGTAGGTGAAGAAGTGCTCGTGGTTCCACATGTCTCTCGCAGCTCAACCATAATTTCCTTATTCATATGCTATCTCTCATCGCAAATCGGACTCAATTTCCTCCGCTGTGCGTTTTGCCCATCCAGATATTGTGTTTTGCGCGCGGGATGATGGTTTTTGAAATAAACAGCCACCAACACCTCCGACGACGGCTGAACCGCGTGTCTATGGCAAGGGATTTGGACTTCCAGCGATACGCCACGCAAACACCAGAAACGATGTGGCAGTCAGGTCGATGCCCGGTTCGGTGTTGCCGTAGGACTGAACGTTGTCCCGGTATTCGGCTCCGTTTCCGTTGAAGATTTCAAAGGCATCCACCTGCTTTCCATTCACATCGACGGTGGTAAAGCAGAGATTCATTCCTGTCACGTATCCGCTGGTTAGCGCAGCCGGGCCTTCCACAGCCGCACCCCACAGAACGGGCGTGCCGCCCGAAGTGCCGTTCAAAGCTCCCGCGAGGTTTGCGACTTGGTGCTGAATGCAGTTGGGAAAGGTGCTGCCATCGCCGACAATGAATGACGACCCCCACGAGTTCGCGCCCATGATATTCGCGAGCCACCGTTGGGAATAGGTGTTGTAGCTGGTCGCGGAGTTGAGGCACGTAATTCCGGTTTGCGAACAAAGGTAGTAGAGTTCGCTCGCCATAACCGACAGCCCGGCACCGTGGGAGGTCACGTCTCCATTTCCCAGGTTGGTAACGTTCCCATTCCCCCACGGAAAACCAAAGCCCCATAGATCTTTTCCAGCGTGTTGAATGGCGACTTCAATCTGCTGATCGAGCGCGGCGAGCATGCTGGCCTGGTTTTCCGCTAGTCCGCTCGGATTGCCGGCCAGGCCGAGTGCGCGGTAAAGCTCGAAATGCGCCAGACCGCTCACGTCATAGAGATTCAGGGTGTCTGCCTGTTCGGCCTTCGTGTAGATTTTTGTGATGTAATTGCTCGCGTGCTGGGCTGCTGCAGTGAGATAAGTCGTGGGATTCGTCACCGGTAGGCCGGAAGGCAGCTTCCCACGCGCAGACCGCAGCGCGATGTAGAGCTCGGTGGCGCCCAACTCCATGTCGTCATCCCATACCTGCTCCGGATAGCCGTCAAAGGGAAGACTTGTAAGCAGGCAGTCCTTGGAGCACGTGCCGTTGGCGACTGATTTAGCGGGATCGGAAAGCGAAGTGTCAGCGAGCGCAAAGATGTCCTCCGCGTAGAGCAGCGCCTGATTCGGGCTGAGACAGGATGCGAGCTGGCAAAATGAATTCGAGTTGGCGTAGAGCTGATAGTACTCGGCAAAGGCGGCTGCCATGCGGCCCGCGAGGTTCGGGCTGATCGGGGATCCCGCCGCCGCTGCCAGGAATACCGGACGATTGCAAATGAAGTACGTACTGTATTCATCGCACGGTAGATTATCTGTGGAATTTTGGCTGCCGGAAAAGAGTTCGGGCAAAGAAAAATTGTCGGCCGCCTGGGGCAGCGTCCAGATGTCGTACTCGTTAATGAGGCAGTAAGGAGTCGAAGCCGACCACGTATAAAGTTTCGTGCTGTCACCGTAGGTGGGGCAGATGTCTGTGCCAGACGTGGGATATCCAAACCCGTAGTAGTCCCAGTCCTGACTGTTGTCGACCTGGTAATAAAGCGTCTCTGTATTGTCATCCCACATTTCCGCGAGCCAGTTGACGCCGAACTGGACAGAGGCGTCGAAATCGGACGACGTAGGCGCGCCCGATGCAGCACCGGCATAAGAAACCGAAGTTTGCCCAACCCCACAGCATCCGGGCGGAGCTGGAGGATTGGCGGGAGCGCCCGGTCCCATCTGATTGGGGAAGTCGCGAACTCCGACCTCCATAAGGGCCGCCGCGTAACTTGCTGTCTCCACATATTTCACGTAGTCGCCGGCGTCCCACCAGCCACCCGCCACATCGATGTTGGGTAGTTGCGCCGTGACCAGAGGCGGAGTGCCCTTTGCTGGATCGTTATCGATAGTGTCATTCGAGTTGTCGTCGATCTTCGCTGGAGTCTCGTAAACCGTGGCATTGGCGTCATTCAGATGACCCGGCGCGCTTCGCAAAGCATTGGGAATGAAATCGGGCCCGTCCTCCTGGGTTTCGTAGAACCACAAGGTATTGAGCAGCAAACCGGGATAGAGAGCGTTGGGCGTGTTCACGGCGAATTCCGGCGAGCTGGCCGCCACGGGACCGCTCACTGAAATCGTATAAATATCACCTCCTGAAACGCTGAAGCTCAAGGGGTAAACATCGTATGTCACCTGTGGGTTTTTCCAGGTGCCGGAAGAGGCCCCAACGGTGCCCGAATACAAGCTGGTGCCCTTGGAATTAATGACCGTGAACGTCGCTCCCGTCTCCGAGGCAGTGGACATCAGATAGGCCTGAAACGGAGCGTTGGCGGTTTCATATCCGACTTGGCTCACACGTATGTAAGCGGACTGGGCGTGCGCGTCCGGGCTCAGGGCGAATCCAAGAACGCCTGCCAGCGCAGACAGCCACAAGCAGAATTTGCTCATGTGCATGGCGTTCCGGTTTTTCATGCATCCTCCTTTTTCATACATCCTCTTATTAATATCGCGGCCGATTTCGAGAATCCTAGCCCCCGGGATGGCCCAGACCGCGGGTCAAATCAGAAACGGCGGACAAAAGACGACACGGTTAGGTGCGCGCAAAATCAGCGGCCTCCTGATCTGCTCCAACAACCCGGGCCGTCCACCAAACCGTTTTCAGTCCGCACTGGCGCTGGATGCGGCAGGGGGCCACTGTGCTTCAGACTCCGTGTACCGTTCGACCTCTTCACTCGCACACGGTCCTTCGCCTTTCTCGTCGCGGTTTTGCAAACACAGGGCCCCCACGTACCATCCGATTACGAACGTCCATGACACTGCCACGAAGCAATCAAAGTAGGTCATTGAATACCTCCTCCCTACTTGTTGCATCCGAAAAATCTCGAGACGGCTGTCTTAATCTTTTGCACCGCCCTTACTTTCATTAACGAGAATCAGGCCCAAGAACTGCAATGCTCCTCAAGAATTTCTAGTGGACTGGGGGGACCGAGGAAAGATCGGCCCGTAGAAACAGCTTTTCAGCTGTGCTACTCTTTATCGCCGGCAGGCTTCGGCAGGGTTCTATGGGGACACCCTCCGCTCATGAGATTTCTCAATTATTGCGAGCTTGGAGTGCCGGTGATCAGGATGCGTTAGAACAACTAACGCCCTTGGTATACAGGGAGTTGCACCGAGCGGCCAAGCGACACATGGCCCGGCAGCAGCCTGACCACACGCTGCAAACCACGGCCCTAATTAATGAGGTTTACCTGCGGCTCGTGCTTTTCAAGGAGGCAAAGTTTGAAGACCGTGCCCACTTTTTCGCGGTGTGTGCACAACTTATGCGCCGCATCCTAACGGACTGGGCTCGCAGCCAACGATATCTGAAGCGGGGAAAACAAGCTCCACATGTTTCCCTCGATCAGGCTGTGGTCGTATCGCCAGAGCGCGGTCCCGATCTGGTTGCTTTGGACGAGGCGCTAAAGTCCCTGTCGAAAGTCTCTTCCCGAAGGGGTCGGGTCGTGGAGCTGCGTTTCTACGGCGGATTGAGCGTGGATGAAACCGCCGCAGTGCTGCAGGTCTCTCCCGAGACGGTGATGCGCGACTGGAAATTGGCCAAGCTGTGGTTGTTGCGGGAATTGGGTGGAGGGCAGCAGGGTGGAGTCTGAAAAGCAAACCCTAGTCGAACAACTGGTCCAGCAAGCCTTGGAGTTGGAGGGAAAGGATCGCGCTGAGTTCCTGAATCAACACTGCGCGGGCGACATGAACCTGCGTGCTGAGGTGGAGTCTCTGCTAGCTTTCGCAAAGGCGGCGGAAACTTTTATGGAATCACCAGCCATAGAAGTGGCAGGCGAGGCGCTGGCCCGGGAGCGTAACAACGTCGAATCACTCGAGCTGGCAGTCGAGCCTGGCTTCGAAGGCGAGACGATCTCTCACTACCGCGTCATCGAGAAACTGGGTGGTGGTGGTATGGGCGTAGTGTACAAGGCCGAAGATATCAAGCTCAACCGTTTCGTCGCGCTTAAGTTCCTGCCCGAAGATGTAGCGATAGACCCGCAGGCTTTGGAGCGGTTCCAGCGGGAAGCCAAAGCTGCCTCAGCGCTTAATCATCCGAACATCTGCACCATCTATGAGATTGACGACTGGCACGGCCAAGCATTCATCGCGATGGAGTTCCTCGAGGGCATGACGCTCAAACACCGCATCGGGAATCGTCCCATGGAAACGGACTTGATTTTATCGTTGGCAGTTGAGATTGCTGATGGCCTGGATGCCGCGCATGCCAAAGGGATCATTCACCGCGACGTTAAACCCGCCAACATCTTTGTGACTGAGCGCGGCCACGCGAAAATCCTGGATTTCGGTCTGGCGAAGGTTGTGCCTGTGCTCGGCAAGAAATCAAACGCGGATGCAACTGATCCCTCGACGGTAACGGGCGACGAGCACCTGACCAGTCCGGGAACGGCGATGGGAACCATCGCCTATATGTCACCGGAACAAGTCCGGGCCAAGGAACTGGACGCACGTACGGATCTGTTTTCCTTGGGTGCGGTGCTCTATGAGATGGCCACAGGAGTAATGCCATTCCGCGGACAGAGTTCCGGAGTGATCTTCAAAGCTATCTTGGACGGAACACCGACTTCAGCGGTACGGCTGAATCCCGACTTACCAGAGAAGCTGGAAGACATCATCGTGAAGTGTCTGGACAAAGATCGCAACCTCCGCTACCAGCACGCCTCTGAGATACGCACCGACCTTCAACGGCTGAAGCGGGACACAGAGTCGCATAAAACCACGGCCGCGGTGGAGACTTCGCGCGCCCGGCCAGCAGCTTGGACCGTTGGAGCGTTGGCACTGGTCTTCATAGTCGTTGTAGCTGTGTATTTCTCTTGGCATCACCGATCGAAGCTCACTGACAAAGACACTGTCGTCCTCGGCGACTTTACCAACACCACGGGTGATCCGGTGTTCGATGATACGCTCAAGCTGGCGCTCAGTGTCTCTCTGAACCAGTCGCCATTTCTCGACGTGCTTTCTGAGAACAAGGTCGCCGAAAACCTGAAGCTGATGTCCCGTCCAGCGGGCACGAGGCTCACTCCCGACGTCGCCCGCGAGCTTTGCCAGCGAGCCAATAGCAAGGCTTACATTGCGGGATCGATTGCCAGTCTGGGCAGCCAATATGTGCTCGCTTTGAAGGCAGTGAATTGCGATAGTGGTGATCTGCTGGCACAGGGGCAGGTCACGGCGGCGACGAAAGAGAAAGTTCTGGATGCACTTGGGGAAGCAGCATCGAAGCTGCGCGGGGAGTTGGGTGAATCGTTGATCACGGTGCAGAAGTTCGATGTCCCACTGGCTGAGGCTACGACGTCATCCCTTGAAGCTCTGAAAGCGTACAGCCTTGGCGCAAGGGCTGGTCGTGGGAAAGGTGCAGAAGCAGCCCTGCCTCACCATCAACGCGCCATTCAACTTGATCCAAACTTTGCCATCGGCTACTGGGCTGTGGGCACCGACTACTTCAGTCTTGGCGAACTGGGGCGTGCCAGCGAGTACTACACAAAAGCATTTGAGTTGCGCGAACATGCCAGTGAGCGGGAAAAGCTGGCGATCACCGCTGCCTATTATCAGAACGTGACCGGGGAACGGGAGAAAGCGACGCAAACGTTTCAGGAATGGGTTGAGAGCTATCCGCGAGACTCGAGGGCACATGTCGGTCTTGGCCTCGTGTACATCGAACAGGGTCAGTGGGAGAAGGCGGCGGAAGCAGATCGGGAAAGCATCCGGCTCGCCCCTGATAATGGCGTTGCATACGAGAACGTCGCCAACAGCCTACTCGCGCTACAGAAATTCGACGAAGCGCGGCAAATGATCCACGAGGCGCAGGCGCTAAAGGTAAATGGTTTCGTAGTCCACAATGCTCTCTACGCTCTGGCCTTTCTGAGTTCCGATTCTGCGGCGATGGGGGAAGAGCAACAGTGGTTCTTGGGTCAGCCTGACCTGGAACATGCGGGGCTTTCGTTCGCATCGGACACCGAGGCCTACGTCGGTCATCTGGCCAAAGCGCGGGAACTGACCAGGCGCTCGAAAGACTCCGCCATCCGTAGTGATAGCAAGGAAAACGGGGCGATACGGCTAGAGAATGGCGCTTTGCGTGAAGCCGCTTTCGGCAACCCTTCGGATGCAAAACGGGCGGCGGAAGAGGGATTAAAGCTATTTCCCACGAGTCAAGGCGTAGAGGACGAAGCCGCGCTGGCGTTCGCGATGGCCGGTGACATGGCACAAAGCAAACCGCTGGTGCAGGACCTAGAGAAACGCTTCCCGTTGGATACGCAGGTGCAGTCGCTTTGGCTGCCCGCGATTCGAGCACAGCTGGCGTTGAATCGCAGGAACCCGACTGATGCCCTTGATGCTTTGCAAGCCGCTGGTTCACCCATCGAGTTGGGGAATATCGACTTTCTTGCCAATCTTTCCTGCCTATATCCAACGTACATTCGCGGCGAGGCGTATTTGGCAGCGGGACGGGGCAAGGAATCCGCGGCCGAGTTTCAGAGAATTCTCGACCACAACGGCATCGTCTGGAACTGCTGGCCAGGAGCCTTGGCCCATCTTGGCGTGGCTCGCGCGAATGTCTCGCAGGCGAAAACTTCGCAGGGAGAAGATGCCAATGCCGCGCGCATCCGAGCGCTCGCCGCATATAGGGACTTCCTCACCCTCTGGAAAGACGCTGATCCCGAAATTCCCATCCTGAAGCAGGCCAAGGCGGAGTATGCGAAGCTACAGTAGGGTTTCGCAGAGCTCTACTTCGCCAGCCGAGACCGAGTCGAACCCTAAGGCCTTCGCCAGGATAACTTCGGGAATGACCAGCTCCGCGATTTTTTCTTAAGAAATCCCAATCCAAATTGTCACGTCCCGACCATTCACCTGTTTGCAGATCTGTGAGAAGTCCTGCCATACGACTCCACGACAAGCAGGGATTTCGCCTAATGAGAAGCTATTCGACCACCGATACAGAGAAGCCTTGGATCAACACTTAAGCCGATCTCTCGGTGACCACGTTTCTGCCCGAGGAATACTGAAGGGATTTGAGCCCAAGGATGCGCGCCGCCAGCCAAAGGACTCAGGCAGCTGCAGTTTAGCGGAAATTCGATAGGATAAGCATTCCCATGGAGCTTTACATCATTGCCGGACCGAACGGGGTGGGCAAGACGACATTCGCGAGGAAGTTCCTCCCAAGTATGCGAACTGCACGAACTTCGTCAATGCTGACTTGATCGCACAGGGAATATCACCATTTTCACCGGAGGCTGCGGCCATCCACGCCTCCAGGCCGGTTCTCAGCGAGATTGAGTCTTTCTCTCAACGGCACGTTTCCTTTGGCTTCGATACGACAGTCTCGGGTCGGAGCTACTTAAGATTAGTTTCAACGCCTCCTATGCCCCCTAATGATTTCCTTCCAGAACCCTGGCCTTCTTTCCTACGCGAACTGGATCGAGCGGTCGACGGCGAAGTCCGCCTGGATTGCATGCGTGGATTCGTCGTGATCATGGTGTACGGCTTTTCGAGGCCAATCGCGGATCTGGATGTTCTGGCATCAGTTCAATGGCGAAAACTAGATTCCCGTCGTTTTATCGGATACGTCATCGGCTCTGGCGATTCCGCGCGCTCGATTGTGCCGTGGGCGGATGGCTGCTTCTGACTGTTTATGGTGGTAAAATTCCTGCGCATCATGAGATATCCCATGAAAAACCCATTCAAAAACACATCGTGCAGGGCGTGGTTTTGGGCGTGCAGGTGGCAAGTGTTCGGGCTTTCTTGCTGCTTGCTAATGGCGATGGTCACCCAGGCCAGCACATCCTTGTTCCGAGCCTCATTTGAGAAGGGGGCTGGCTCGTGGAAAGTGATGCGTGGTTCGGCGACACCGGATTCTCGCGTCTTGCACGGCAAAAATACTTCCCTCCGCATCGAACGGGATGCGATCGCGCAGGACGCATGCGTCGCTCTTGCCCCCTTAGCGCTTATCCTAGGCAAGCGCTATGAACTGAGTGGCTGGGTCCGCACCGAGTCGCTTCAGGTACACGATATTGATCGCACGCCGATTGCATCGGGAGCCGCGCTTACCATGGCGTCAATGCCGTTCGATGTACATTCGGAATCGGTCGGTGGCACGCAACCATGGACGTACCTGACACTCCGATTCGTTGCCAGCCGTGCGCAGGACGAGATACTGCTCACAGTCGGCAACGGTGGAACGTTCACTGGGAAAGCTTGGTTCGAAGGTGTTCAACTAGAAGAAATTTCTTCTCAGGACGAGTGGCCGGTGCGGGAGGCAATTCAAACCTTTGGTCCCGCTTATCGGTATCCTGCAGCCGGTTGGATCTATCTCCACATCGAGGGCAAGCCGTTCGAGCGGGGATATCAGCATGGGCATTTGATGGCTCGTGAAATTCCGGAATACCTCGGGCGCTGCGCATCCTTGTTGGGCTCCAAAGAACATTGGGATGACTATCGCAAGTTGGCGAACTCCCTGTTTCTCCGCGGCTTCGATCAGGAAATCCTTGAGGAGATGCGGGGCATCGCCGATGGAGCGTCGGATGCCGGCGCGCGATGGCAGGATCGCCGGATTGATCTGATCGATATCGTCGTGGCGAACACAACGGTCGAAATGGGCGAACTAGGTTCTGCCCTTAGCGCAACTCCTACAGGTCTTGAAGGCTTGAGGTTGGACACGCCTGCTTACGCGAATGGCAAGCATGATTCCGTCACAGACCATTGCAGCGCTTTTGCAGCCACTGGCCCAGCCACGCGCGACGGCAAGATGGTTATCGGACACGTGACGTGGTGGCCGTTGACACTGGCTGAGCAAACCAATGTCATGCTCGACATCAAGCCGGCGTCGGGCCATCGCATGCTCATTCAAAGTTATCCTGGCGGCATTGAGAGTGGCACGGACTGGTACCAGAATGATGCCGGAATTGTACTGACTGAAACCACCATCGAGCAGACGCCTTTCAACATTAATGGAACCTCGGTTGCGTTCCGTGCTCGTACAGCGATTCAGTACAGCAGCAACATCGATGAAGTGGTGAAACACCTCGGCACCGCCAACAACGGTCTCTACACAAATGAGTGGATTATGGGCGATGCCAAGACCAATGAAATCGCGATCTACGATCTCGGCACGAAACACACTCGGCTGTGGCGCAGTTCGAAAAACGAGTGGTTTGGCGATACGCCCGGCTTTTACTGGGGCGACAACAACGCCAAGGATTTGAGCGTTCGCCTCGAGGATTATGCCGACCCCGAGGAGGATGGCGGCTATATTCCGTATCTGCCCGCGTCTCGCGATCTGGCCTGGCAAGAGCTCTATCGCAAATATCGTGGCCAGATCGATGAGCAGTTCGGATTCCTCGCGTTTCACACGGCACCCTTGGTCAGCGCCATGACGATGGACGCGAAGGTCCTGACTTCAGACATGGCGTCTCACCTCATGGTGTGGGCAGCCTTCGGCAAGCCCAACCAGCGGGAGTGGCTGCCACAGAAGTGGGATTCGAGTAATGACGACGGGCTCTATCCGTCAGGCTACTATCTTTTTCAGCTAGAACCTTCTGATTCGCTACGGGCTGCGCTTCAAGAAAACGAGAAGGCACGGATGGTGGCACTTGCGGATCCGAAGAAGCCGTCGGCCGTTGCCGATCCGCCTTCTTTTGAGGGTCGCCTCTGGAAAGGTTGGGTGCTGCCGGCCACTGACGCGGACATGTGGTTTGTTGCTGGTTCAGCCGCCTATAAGCGCGTGCTTCAGTCGAAGGACGTCGAACTGGCGTTGGATGCCCAGCGTGCCACCTGGCGCGGTCTGGAACCGATCCCGGATACGCCGGCGAATCACTATCAGCGGGAGCGGGCAAAGGGCGTCCTGTTCCTTGATTCGCTACGCAGCAAGCTGGGAGACGACGCCTTCCTCAAATTGATGACTGAATATTTCGCGGCCAACACCACCAAGACCATTACGGCGCAGTCATTCCTCGATCGGGCCGGTGCCAAAATCGATGTTATCGATCCGCCCGACGGGCCCGCCTACCTGACGCGCGATATCTGGGGGAAACTTGCCTCTTCGGTGATCGTCTACGGCACGGTGCGGGACGCGGGCGCGAATCGCTATGCTGCCGAACAGATGCAGACTGGTTTTCTCGGATACTACGAGAGCCAAGTACCGATCTACAAAGACTTCGAGGTGACCGACGAGCAGCTTCGAGATCACGATGTCGTTTTCGTGGGACGCCCTGAGTCCAACTCGGCTTTGGCGCGCTGGTCCGGGAAGATCGGACTGGACTACCAGGGCGCAGCTTTCAAGATTAGTGGCAGCGTGCATGCCTCGGAAAGAGAGGGACTGATTCTCGCGGCACAAAATCCCCTAAACGCGACACGGATGGTTCTGGTCGTGGCTGGCAACGACGCCCTCAGCACGGTAAAAGGGCAAAAACAAGATCTATCCGCAGATGAGTATGTGGTCTTCGGGGACAGAGATCAGCCGACGAGGGGCTTTATCCAACACAACTCGCTTACTGAGCACTCTGATCAGGCTCATCGCTGAGCCCTGTTTTGGCCCGCAGCGTGTCTCGGAGAGCGCGAGGCATGCCGTCTCCATAACTAGCGATCGGAGTAGGGATTGTGATTACTCACAACCCCCTCCTCGGACCCGGACGGGCGCTAATTAGCGCATCCGGTTCTTATCTCGAATGAGTAGCGGCGAAACGGGCATCGGGATAGGGATGGAGCACATGCGGAGTAGGTAGCCAGCGCATTGCCAAGTCAAGCATT
>JASHOT010000322.1 GCA_030040965.1 Candidatus Sulfotelmatobacter sp.
CTCGATAACGTCATCTGGCAGGCGCTCACCACGCGGCAGAGCCATTTCGCAGAGAGTTGCAATGGCGCGCGCCGGTTCATTCCCGAGGTGAGCCCGCTTGCCGCATTCGAGTGCGAGAACTCGCAAGGTTACGAATCGCTGGCGAGGCTGCTGAAACCGGGCGAAACGATCGGCCTTTTCCTGGATAACGCGTACCAAGCCCAGCTCGGCTGGACGTTCGTCGGGGGTGCACCCTTGTGGCAGATGGTCTGCGAAAATCGCGTCCCGGCGGTCTCTTCAGTCGGCGAAATACAGATCGCGGAGCTCGGTGCGAAGGACTCGCCCGAGATGATCGAGCTGACGGCCCTCACCAAGCCGGGCCCATTCGATTCGCGTACCCACCAATTCGGAACGTATTTTGGAATTCGGCTCGAAGGAAAGCTAGTCGCCATGGCAGGCGAACGATTGAAGGCGCCCGGACACACGGAAGTCAGCGCAGTCTGCACGCATCCTGATTACGCTGGCAAGGGCTACGCGGCCCGTCTGATGGCAAAAGTGATGGAGTTGATTGGTGAGCGTCGCGAGACGCCGTTTCTGCACGTAAGAGAAGACAACGTGCGTGCAATTGAACTTTATCGAAGGCTGGGATTTCAGCTGCGCGTGCGCCGTCACTTTGCAGTGCTGCGGAAGAGGTGAAAAAAGTCCAGGCTAGCTCTCAGTACAGGTGGAAGTCGACCTCGACCGCGATCTCAACTCGAACGGGGTGTCCGTCTTTCATCGCCGGCTCAAACTTCCAATTCTTGACCGCCTCAATCGCTTTCTCGTCGAGACCCATCCCGAGGCTGCTCAGCACGCGGATATTGGTGGGACGTCCGTCAGTGCCGACGATCAGGCCCAGCGTGCACGTACCCTGATATTTCGCCTTGCGCGCTTCTTCGGAGAACTCCGGCTCAGGCTGATAAATCGCCCGTGGCGGGCTGACTCCGCCGCCGACGTGGAAAATTCCTCCACCCGTGCCGCCGCCCTCGCCGGGTCCAAATCCCGGGCCGTGGCCCGAACCAACTCCGCCTCCATCGCCACTGCCAATGCCGCCGTACGCTCCGGTGCCATTGGAGGGCAGCGTGGCGTGCGCCATCGGATCACCCAGGTTCGGCATGTTGTTGGTCGCCATCTGCACTTGAGGTGGAATCACGATCGTCGGCTCAACCGCGAGTTTGGGATGATCGTTGCGAATGACCACCACCGGAGGCGTGATCTGCTGCATGGAGAACTTCGGCAGTTTTCCCTTGCTGGCGGCCAGCACGTCGCGGTCGCCGCCGCCTCCACCACCGCCGGAACGGGAGGGCGAAGGTTTCAACGCCGGCAGATCGCCGGGATCAATGATGGCTGTGACTTTTTCTTGCGGCGCCGCCGCAGTCACCACGCGGCGTCCGATCCAAACCGTAAGCAGGATGGCCACAGAAAGCAAAGCATAATAGCCGACAGCACCCAACGCGCCAGCTTTCCAGTAGGAGTAGAAGCCCCAGATATCCTTGACCGGTTCAGGCTTTGATTCCAGCTTGAGAGGCGGCAGCTTCTTGGGGAAGAAAAACTCGTCCAGCTGTCGGCCCAGCGACTTCCATAGTGGCTCTTGAAAGCACTCTTTGTCGAGCAGGAGGTGCAGCTCCGGCTCCGGGGCCGATGCGGTCGGGTTAGTTTGAACGGATTCCATGTTATTCCGGAAGTTGATTTCGTTTTGGCCGGCTGCTCTTACAGGTACGGACTACCCCGGTTCCACGGTTAGGTGTTCCCTCTACACAGATGAGCGGCCAACGCCACAAGTTGCTTTCGTTCCTGCCCGATTTTGCGGATGTTGGTTCCCAGCGGCCCTTCTGCCAAATACGTGGGGTCACCCCGCTTCAGCGTTCTTTAAATTGTAACTCCGCCGTGCCTTTTTCGACAGTGCATTTCCTTGTCCCGTCAAACTCTCTTTGGGAGCTGTCCTGCCCTCGATTTTCTTGCATCGGCTTTATATACAAAAATTTACAAGCGCCTCGATTAGTAACGTTCCTCGTAACCGCTTCTCTCACGCCTCCTGCATGAGGGTGCCTTGGTGATAGACGGTTTTCCAGCCCTCCGCGGTCTTCTGCCAGATGGTGGCCCGGCGGGTGTGGCGGACGCGATCCTGAATGAGCCTGTAGGTCAGCAGATAAACATCTGGAGCGAGTCGTTGGCACTTGAAGTCGAACGTCTCCCGGGACTCGGTCTGCGGAGTCCGGCTGCGCTGCTCCAGTACCTCCAGAACGGTCGCCCGCGAGTATTGGTTGCCTGACGCGCCCGTCTCCCAGAAATCCTCGGCGATCATGCTCTCGAGGTCTGCCCGCGTGGTTCCGAACTCGGGGTGATGAAAAATCGGCTCGCGGCGCGTGAGTTCTTCGAGGACTTGGGCAAGATCAGGATTAGTCGCCGCGCGAGTTTCCTCAGCATTCCATTCGGCGTTCATCTCCCGAGCATATATGCCCGCATCTGCAGCTGCATAGACGTTCCCTGCCCTCGCTCCCTATAATGAAAGATTCCGTCATCTTCGTTCGACAGTCTGGGAGACGCAACTCAAGTGCCGCTCGATCTGAAAGCGACCATTAACCTGCCCAAAACTGCCTTCCCCATGAAGGCTAACCTGCCCCAGAACGAGCCAAAGATGCTCGAGCGTTGGGAGCAGATGGGCATTTACCGGCGAATCCGCGAGGCGCGCAAAGGCGCGCCGCTATACGTGCTGCACGACGGTCCTCCCTATACGAGCGGGCCGATTCATTTGGGCACGGCGCTCAACAAGTGCCTGAAAGATTTCATCGTCAAATCCAAAACCATGGCCGGATTGGATGCGCCCTACGTCCCCGGCTGGGACTGCCACGGGCTGCCCATCGAAATCAAAGTCGACAAGGAACTTGGCGGGAAAAAATTGCAGATGCAGCCCAACGCCGTGCGCGCTGCCTGCCGCAAGTATGCGCAGAAATATCTCGACCTTCAGCGGACGCAATTCAAGCGCATTGGCGTCTTCGGCCGCTTCGATCGGCCGTACGTGACCATGGACCCGCAGTACGAGTCGATTGTGCTACGAACGTTTTACGATTTCTACGAAAACGGATTTGTCTACAAGGGCCTGCGCGCCGTTTACTGGTGCATGCACGATGAAACCGCGCTGGCCGAAGCTGAAGTCGAATACGAGAACCACACCAGCCCGACGGTGTGGGTGAAGTATGCGCTGGTGGACGATCCTGCGAAGATTGATCCGGCGCTGGCTGGAAATAAAGTTTCCACGATCATCTGGACCACCACTCCGTGGACGCTCCCGGCGTCGATGGCGGTGGCGTTTCATCCGGATGAAGACTATGTGGCGCTGATGTCCAGCAGCGAAGAATCGGGCGGTGAAGTCTACATCGTCGCGTCGAAGCTGGCGGCCGACGTTGCGGCGAAATGCAATCTTGCTTCTCCGAAGGAACTCGCGCATTTCCCTGGGCGCAAACTGGAGCGGCTGAATTTTCAACATCCGTTTCTCGATCGCAAAATTCTTGGTGTTCTAGCCGACTACGTCACAATGGACACGGGCACCGGTGTTGTCCACACCGCGCCCTCGCATGGCGCGGAAGACTTTTTGACAGGCGTGAAGTACGGACTCGACGCAACCAGTAACGTGGACGAAAAAGGAATTCTGCGCAACGGCCTGCCCGAATACACAGGAAAGCGCGTATGGGATGCGAACCAGCCCATCATGGATTTGCTCAAGTCGCGCGGTGCCCTGCTGCACTCGGAAAAGACCGAGCATTCGTACCCGCACTGCTGGCGCTGCCACAATCCCGTGATCTTCCGCGCCACCGAGCAGTGGTTCATCTCGATGGAAACGCCCATGCCGGGCGGCGTGGGCAAGAACGACACGTTGCGTTCGCGCACGCTCTCCGAAATCAAAAAAGTGAAGTGGGACCCTTCCTGGGGCGATGAGCGCATGACGAACATGATCGCGACCCGTCCCGACTGGTGCATCTCGCGCCAGCGCGTGTGGGGCGTGCCCATTGCGGTGTTTCTGTGCGAGTCGTGCGGCAAGCCGCTGAACGATGCTGCGATCAATCGCAAAGTTGTCGAGCTTTTCGCGAAATCGGGAGCCGATGCCTGGTTCACTGATGCTCCCGCATCTCTTGTTCCCGCGGGCACGAAGTGCCCGCATTGCGGAGGAACGAAATTCGAAAAAGAAACCGACATTTTTGACGTGTGGCTGGAGTCGGGCGCGAGTTATCTCGCACTCATTGCAGAAGACAAGCGGGGCGATGAGCGCGCGTGGCCGTGGCCCTCCGATCTCTACCTCGAAGGCGGAGATCAGTATCGCGGCTGGTTCCAGTCTTCCCTGCTCTGCGCCATGGGCGCGCGCGGCACGCCGCCGTATAAAGGCGTGGTGACGCCGGGATGGACGCTCGATGAAAAAGGCCAGGCCATGTCGAAGTCGCGCGGCAACGACGTCGATCCTGTCGATATCGCGAGCCGACTCGGTGGAGAAATCGTGCGGCTGTGGGTCGCGTCGGTCGATTTCCGCGAAGATGTGGTGGGTTCGGAAGCGCTCATGCAACGGATCGGCGAAAACTACAAAAAAATCCGCAACACGTTCCGCTACATTCTCAGCAATCTCTATGATTTCGATCCGAAAGCGGATACCGTGCCGTTTGATCAAATGGAAGAGCTCGATCAGTACATGCTCGTGCGAACCGCGGAACTAGCGAAGGAAGTCTGCGGTTGGTACGACAGCTTTGAGTTCCACCGAATCTACCAGCAGATGAATCAGTTCTGCATCGTGGCGTTGAGCTCTTTTTATTTCGACGTTCTGAAAGACCGTTTGTACATCATGGCTGCGAAGTCGCGGCTGCGGCGCAGCGCGCAGACGGCGATCTGGCACATCGGCGAGGCGCTGGCTCGCCTCCTGGCGCCGATTTTGAGTTTCACCGCTGAAGAAGTTTGGCAATACCTGCCGAGTTCCGGGCTGCGCGAACCTAGTGTGCACATGGCGCGATTTCCGGCCGATCCGGCTGCGGGATCGGAAGCCTGGCAGCGGTCAAAGGAATCGAGCTTTATGGGCGATTGGCTCGTCCTCCAAAACGTCCGCAGCACAGTTTTTCTCGCGCTCGAAGAGGCTCGCAACCAAAAACTCATTGGAACCGGGCTGGAGGCTCACGTTCAGGTCACGGCTTCCGATCCGCTCCATTCGACTCTGAAGCGCTACGAAGGCCAGCTTCGATATTTGTTCATTGTGTCGGCCGTGACTCTCACAGAAGGTTCCGGCAATGGCACCGGCGGCGTGCACGTGGAAGTTAAGAAAGCCGACGGATCAAAATGCGACCGCTGCTGGAATTATTCGACGCACGTCGGCGAAGACAAGACTTACCCCACAATCTGCGAGCGCTGCAGCGCAGTGCTAAGAGAACTGGAAACGCAAGGCTGAAGTGTCATCTATCCAATCCACTGTCATCCTGAGCGTAGCGAAGGACCTATGCATTTCCTCGAGAGCGGCAAAGCAGCAGACGATTTACATAGGTCCTTCGGCGCAAATAGCGCGCCTCAGGATGACAGTGGAGAGATATGCGTTTCCACGATAGAAGCCCGATAAAAATGTCCCACTCCCGCGCCCGCATTGCTCATCTTCTGCTTGCCGTGATCGTCGTCGCCCTCGACCGCTGGACGAAGCATCTGGCGGCCACGCGCATTCGCCTCTATCAGCACATTACAATCATTCCTGGCTTCTTCCGTCTTACGCACACCGAAAATACGGGCGCGGCGTTCAGCCTGTTCGCCGACTCTCCGTCGCACTGGAAAACGACGCTGCTGATCGCTTTCTCGGCAGTCGCCATGGTGATTGTTGCAGGTCTGCTCTGGAAGCAGTCGCGCGCGTTGACTTCGACGGGAATTGCGCTATCACTGATTCTTGGCGGCGCCGCGGGAAATCTTTGGGATCGCCTGCTGCACGGTCGCGTGGTGGACTTTTTACTTTTTTATTACAAGCATTACGAATGGCCGGTTTTCAATCTGGCCGACAGTTCGATCGTCGTGGGCGCATGCCTGCTGGTGCTCGAAATTCTCTTTGTTCGTCCCAAACCGAATCAGGCCGATCTCTAGCGCAATTCGATCTGTCCTGCGCCGACGTGCGCGTGCAACCGGTATTTGCCCGGTCCACTTTGCTCAAACGAACGGAATAATCCACCTTTGTGTACGTCGAATAGCTCGGCATCGATGGCGCCGCTGTTCACCGATGCGTCCACTCTGGCATAATCCGCGGCTTTCCCCGCATCGATGTTGAGTTGGCCGAAGGACAGTTCGACATCTTTGTCCCCGACAACGTCGTCGATATCGAGTTGTCCCGCCAACATGCGGACCCGCAGCTCCGTCGACTTCGGCAATTCGATGCGGGCGCGAAAGTTGTTGTTCGGACATCCGCTCAGCCGGACGTCGGCGTGATCGCCGAAGGTTTCGATGCGAACCCGGGCATCCCGCTCCGGAGTAACACGCAACACCGGCTGATCTGTGCCTTCCACTTCAATGCCTCCGGGACAAATCTCCATGCGAATGTGCCCGCCAGCGGCGAACTTGGCCTCTACCGCACTGTCGCCGGTTCTATCGATCTTCAGGTCTTGCGCGACCGCCAGGGCCGCGGCAGAACAAAAAAGCGTGAGCAGAACGGCTCGCATCGGCAGACCTCCATTTCTCTGCAGATCATCCTTCGACGGATGGTACGCAAGCGAAATGCAATCAGTTCCAGGGAAAGCAGGAATTTCAGTTGATATTAAGTCTCGGCCTTTCGCCGAAGGTATACCGCATGCCCAACGATGCTCCCTCGCCGCTCCACGGGAGTAGCTTTGCGTTTCCGCCAAATCCTGCCGTCACGTGCCCATATCCGTAGCCGGCCTCCAGCCAATAGGGGCCATGCAGCCGCCAGCTCGCTCCCGCTCTGGCGCGAGGGAAAAAGTTAAATCCCATACCCGGCCAGGGCACGATAAACGCGGGACTTCCGTTCGCCAAAAGATCGACTCCACCATCCACAAAAACTCGCCAGCGCTCCCGCTCCAGAAAATTCCAGCGCAGTACCGGACCAACTCCCGCCGTGGTCTGTGTCGTCTGAAACATTCCGCCCAACTGCAGTTCCAATCCATCCGCGAAGTGCCACGCCCGGCTGACCCTCAGCTCCCGCATGTCGGCCTGGGTCTTGCCGATCTGACGCTGCAGCCACGGCGCAGGCGTATAGTCCTCGCCGCTGGTGATCCAGGCGCCTTGGTCCGCCCTGCCGAAAAACGATCCACTGTTTGCCTGGGACTCGGTGTCGTGGGCGAAGGTCCGCCGCAACCCCAGCGACAGTCCGCTGCCTTGCCACGTGGGATTAGTGGCGCAGAAGCATTCTCCATCCGAGACGTGCGCGAAATGAAAGGTCGACTCGATCCAGTAGGCTCCGCTCACGCGGGCGCTGACTCCGCCTCCCGCGCGCAGCAGAAAGTCGTTCACCGTACCGCCGACTGGCCACGGGCGGTCAAACATCAGAAAGTCGCCACCCGCATCAATAAAAATCCGCAAGCGGCGGAACTGCACAAAATTCCACCTTGCCAGCGGCCCAATCCCCAGGCCAGCAGCATTGCTCGCAGTCTCAGCAGAAGCGTCCGCGCCCGCTCTGGTACGATATCCATGCCCGCGAATCGCCAGCCCGTCAAACTGAAACTCCCATCCATGCCGCATGTGCGCGACCACGGCCAGCGACGACAACTCCACGTCCATGTCACGGTTCTGGCGGTCGAACCCAGGCAATGGATCGTAGTATTCGAAATCGGAGGCGATCGCAAACTCGTTCGCATTACCAAATACCGGAACATGTCTCTGCGATGGAGATGGGGAGCCTTCCCCTGAATACTGTGCTGATGCGATGGAACACAACGACAGGAAACACAATTCGAGCAAGAGAACACAGCCGGTGACACGTAGTGGGCGTTCACTTACCATGTCGACCCCCGGAAGTCCGCCCTTGAGCGTAGCAGCAAACCCTCCGACAGATGTCTCTGCGGAGTAAAATCGCTGCCCTGCGGAGTCAAGTACGGTGCCCTGAGAATCCGCGCAATCCGCGAAAATTCGTGACAGTCCGTGGCAAGACAGTTCTTATGGCGCGCCGTACAGTTGACGATAGACGGCCGCATTGCGCAGGATCGCCTGCACGTATTCGCGCGTCTCGGTGAAAGGGATGGACTCGACAAACTCCTGCTGATCGCGGTATTTCCCCTGGCCCATCCATTCTTCCACACGGTCGGAGCCCGCATTGTAGGCGGCAAGCGCGTATTCGAACGATCCGCCGAACTGATCGACCATGCCTTTGAAATAGCGCGTTCCCAGTTCCAGATTGACCGTGGGCGTGTAAAGCTGGCTTGGGCTGTAACGACGCAACGATTCCTGATGCGCTACCAGCTTGCCCGTTCTCGGCAGCAACTGCATGAGTCCAACGGCGTTGGCTCGCGAAACTGCCGCGGGATTGAACTCAGACTCCTGCCGGATCAATGATGCGACCAGATACGGGTCGAGTCCATTGGCCACGGAGAATCGCTTCAAGTCGGCCCAATACGGACGCGGGAAGAGCGCTTCCCAATACGCGCGCGGCAGCGTGGGGAAATCGACAGCGAAATAACTGGGAACCGATTTCTTCATCACCTCAATGGCGCGGTCATAATGGCCGGTATCGATGTAAATCTGCGCTGTCTCGGCTGGTCCCCAATTGCCGCCGTCGGCGGTCGCTGCCGCTTGCAGCTCACGCACGGCGAAATCGATCAGCCCGCCGTTGCCCAGCAGTTGGGCTTTTTGCAGGTGCAGGTCGTCGGTGGGCGGATCCGACAACGTGACTTTTTCCCCATGCTCGAGCGGCGGAATGCGATCGAGCAACGGATAATCGCCTGCCGGGTCGCCGGTCGCGGGAAGTTTTGCCAGCCGCTCGCGGCCTAATTCGGCGTAATAATAATTGCGAAAGCGGTCAGAAAGTTTCTGATAATAGGCGCGAGCCATCGCCGGCTGATTGTCCTCTTCGGCCAGCCGCGCGCGCCAATAGAGTGCCGCCGAAGTTTCATTTCCGCCGGGATAAAGTTCGATCTGCTCGTCAAATGCTTTTTTCGCCTCGTCGTTGCGACCCTCGCGCAGCAGGAGCCACGCGGCCTTCCAATGCGCATACGACGCCTTGGCCCCGGTCGGGAAGCGCTGCTGTAACTCGCGAAAGGCGTCGAGCGCCTGGTCATATTCATGATGAACCAAATGCAAATTCGCCACAGAAAGCAGCGCCGCTTCCAGCCACGGACTCGTCGGCGAAAGCGTTCGCAGTTCCTCGACCGTGCGATAGAACTCTTCGTTCTGGTCCGACGACCACGCCACTTCGCCCAGAATGTAAAGCCGCTGCGCCTGCTGATCGAGCGATGCGTTGGGAAGAGTCGTAAGTTCGGATTTCGCTTCGCGATTGCGGCCGGCGCGATGCAGCGCATCGGCGAGCGCAAGTTCGGCTGTAGGGCGTTCCGCCGGAGTGGCATGAATCGCCAGCTCGCGATATTCGTCGGCAGCGTCGTTGTATCTTCGCGCTTTGATCAGCAACTCGGCCCGCGTTTTGCGCTGCGTCGCGGTCGGCGCCAGGGCTAGCGGTATTCTCTTCAGCTCGGCGTAGGCCTGGTCGGCTTCCGACGCAGTCGGCATGTTGTAGTAGACGTTGGCCAGCGCTTCGGCTGCTTTCTCGTTTTTGCTCAACGCTTCGTAAGCCCGGCCGAGAGTCAGCTCGATATCCGATCGCGCAGGCAGGCGGTCTTTTTCTAATAACTCGACTGCCTCAGCTGCGCGATTCTCCGTGAGCAGCGCTCCCGCGTAACTCAGGTGCGCGTCGCGGATGAGCAGCGAATCCGGGTAAGTTTTGTCGAAATCAGCCAACGCCGCCAGCGCCTCGCCCTGACGCCCAGTCTGCAGATAACAAGTCCCAAGGTAATAGGCGACATAATCGCCGAGATCGCCCGCCAGCGGCTTGGCGCGATTCAGCGGATCGATTGCCTGCGCATATTGATGATCGACGATATGCGCGTATCCGACGACGAGCCACGCCAGCGCTCCGGCATCTTCGCGCGCATGAGCGCGCGCATAACTCTCTACGCCTGTATAGGCAGCGGGGGATCGATCCTCCAGAAGCTGCTGCGCCATCGGACGCAGACTTGTAGAAGCCACGAACGCCTCGCGCATGCGCCTGACTCGCGGAGACATTGGACGCCTTCTGCGTCGCGCGCTCGCCGATCTGGCTTGTGAGGACTTGGCTTGCGAAGAAGTTTTCTTGCCGCTGGAAGCTTCAGTTGCCGCACCTGACTTGGGTTTCGCGGGATTCGTGGCGGCAGGCGATGATTTCGCAGCGGAAGAAGCCTGCGGTGCCGGACTATCGGCCTTCGGCGCTGAAGAGGATTGTGCACCTGAGGGTGCGGATGGTGATTGTCCCGAAGGTGAAGCAGCGAGAGATTGCGGCAATGCAGCGGGCGACAAAGTTCGCGCCGAAGTTGCGCCACCCATCAGCCCGCAGGAAACGGCCACTGCGAGCGCCCACCACCACTTGAGACCGAATCGGACCACTGTATTATTTTCGCGCGGAACCGCGGACACCCGAGCCTGCGAAACTATGCGGCTTGCCTACGCATTCAACCGGCCAGTTGCTTTTCCCTGACAGATGCGTTTAAAGAGAAAGTAGGTCAGACAAACCACAGCAAACCAAAAAAGCCAATCGGTCACAATTTGCACAAGAGCTTTGTCGCCAACCGCCTTGAACAACGCGGGCTGATCGCCTCCTAGTACAGGATGAATCAAGATATCCGAAGCGATCATTCCTGGGGTCTTGCCAACGGCGTGGGACCACCACCCCCCGACGGCAAAATCAAGTACCAGCGCAAGAACCGCTCCTCCGATTACAAGCGCGATCTGCTGCACCCTCTTCATCTATTTCTTGAAAGTCGCACCCATCACCGAGAGATCGTCTTCGGCCAGGCTGCGCACGACTTCTTTCTGGAAATAATCGCCGCTGGCCGCCGCTGTCGAACCATAACGCTTGGTGAAAGTCGCGCGGCTTTTCTCAATGTCGTCTTTCAGACGATCGTAGAGATCCTTGTTGCGCCGGCCTTCCGCAACCTTCGCCTGGTTGTACAGCTTGATCTCATCCACCAGCAGCCGCGCGAAGCGTTGTGCCTTGCGATGCGTATCCGCATCTTCGGCCGACATGCCGGCAAACGGATCGGCGGCCGCCGCAGGCGCTGATGCCGCTGCACTGGCCGACGCCGCATGCGCCGAAACTTCCACCACTTCGGCCGCAGGTTCAGGCTCGGGCGCCTTCGCGGCAGTATGTTTGGGCGCATGCGACGCAAACGGATCCGAAAACGAACTGACCGTCTGAACCAGCGCCGCGGGCCGTTCCATCACTCGGTCCATCGGAACCGAATCGCCCACGTCTTTCTGAACCTGCTTGCGCAGCGAAGTCACTTCCAGCCACGAGCTGGTGGCCAGCACCAGCAGCTCCAGTGAGGGAGTATCCATCTGGCCGCTGTCGCCGCCATCGGCATAGAGCAGCGCCGCAACTTTGTCTTTCAGCACCAGTGGCAACATAAGAATCTGCTCGTTCGAAGGACCTCCGAAGCGATCGATGAAGCGGCGATCCATCTCCGCACTGTTGGCTGGAGTGGGCACGCGATTCTGATAGGCGTGAATCGCAGGACCGGAATTCATGTCGAGAGAAAAATCCTTGATCGACTCATCGTCGCCCAATCCGCGGCTCTGCCATCCGTTGGCCGCGCCCGCTTTGACAACGAACAGGGCGACGCGCGCAGCGTAGGCGCTGCCGCCATCGAGCAAGGCACGCAGAATTTCTTTTTGCGTAGTACCCGCGTGAACGTTGGCAACAGCCTGTACGAGATTGCCTTGCGCCGAAGCAGGAGCACTGCCGTCGCCAGCAGTCGTGCCCGAGGGCAACTCCGACAAAACGCGCTCCACCAGCTCCGCCTGCAGTTTGGGCAGCTGGCGGTCCAGAGCCTGCGCGACCGCGCGTTCAACAATTTGCCGGAGTTCTTTTTCAGCCATTTCTCAGAAGACCATTTTCAACCCGAGCATTTTTCGATCGCCCAAAACACAACAGTAACACGGTTTTAACTGCTGATTATACGGCACTTGTGGGACCCGAGGAGGGTACTTAGGTACCTGTTCGTCCGCGTGAGTCAAAGCACTCTCGAATGTATCGCAAACTTTTCCCTGCGCCTACGTTAAAGCCATTGGGCAAATCGGCTGGTTACCAAGTAAAATAACAGCTTCGCAGTTGCCGCAAGCTGTGGGTGTAATCACGGTGGCATCGGTTGCATGGCACAGGCTTTCAGCGAATGGTTGAAAGCGCTGGCTGAGCTGGAAAATACTGCATCCTTCGACCATGGGAGCCATCCAAAACAAACTAGCAGGGCCTGTTAGCGAAGAGCTCGCTCTCGTTCAGGCGGCCAAGCGCGGAGACGATTCCGCGTTTGAAGAATTGGTTCGCCGGTACGATCGTAACGTTTTTCGGATCGCGCAACACATCACGCAGAACCGCGAGGACGCGGAGGACGTGGTGCAGGAAGCGTTCCTGAAAGCCTACGGCAATCTGGCGCAGTTCCAGGAGCAGTCGAAGTTTTATACCTGGCTGGTCCGGATCGCGGTCAACGAGGCCCTGATGAAGTTGCGCCGGCGCAAGCCGGAGCGCACGGTCTCGCTGGATGAAGACATCAAAACGGAAGACGATTCTCTTCCCCGTGAAATCGCGGACTGGAGCCCCAATCCGGAGCAGCAGTACACGCAAGCCGAGCTGCGTGAAATTCTGAGCAAGACCATCCAGGGCCTTCCCCCGGGCTTCCGGACGGTATTTGTTCTGAGGGATGTGGAAGGACTTTCCACCGAAGAAACCGCGACGGCGCTCGAGTTGAGCGTGCCGGCAGTGAAATCGCGGCTTTTGCGGGCGCGGCTCCAGCTGCGCGAGCGGCTGGGAAGATACTTTCAGAGACGGGAGAATGGCGATGATAAAAAAAGCGATGTACACAGCGGAGACGGCAACCAGTGAAATGCTCTGAATTTCTGCACGAGCTGACCAATTATCTGGACGGCGTCCTCGACGAAAAGACCAAGGTCGAGCTCGAAAACCATCTCTCCTGGTGCCACAACTGCTACGTCGTTTGCGACACCACCAAGAAAACCATTGAGATCTACCGCGATTCCCAGCTCTACGAACTGCCCGACGATCTTCGCAGCCGCCTTCGCTCCGCCATCATGACCAAGTGCCAGCAGCACAAGAAACGCGGGCCCGAAAGCGTGTGAGTTAGCGCACAACCGGCTGGTTCCGGGCGTTGCGTATTTGAGTACTCCCTACTCAGAAGTGCCATTTGAGGCTCCGTAAGTGATTCCCTCCATGCAACTTGCGTCCTTAGGGACTACCGGCTCTCGAAAGTCGAAACTCTTTTCGTTCCAATTGAATCTAACTTGCATGAGTAAGCGAAAGGTACGAGGGGGCGCTTGGCTCAGCAGCAGATTTTAACCAGGTTCATTTAGCCAGGGTTAGTTAACCAGGTCATTAGGTGCACGGCCTTGGCGGTCCGCAGTGGAAGGTGGCCCTATGTTTGGAAAACTGTACGATGCATTGTTCGGGTGCAGGCACTCCCGCTATAGCTTCCCGGTGACGATTCGTCGCGGCAAACGCCGTCCCCAGGCCGCCGCCCTGACCGGAACCTACGTCGCTTGTCTGGATTGCGGCAAAGAACTTCCCTATGACTGGAAGGAAATGAAGGTCATCACGTCGCCCGAGCGCCATCGCCAGCACCTGGCCGAACTGGCCAAGCACGCCGCCTAAGTCCGATTACTGACGCGGCCAACTTCGGCCGATCCATAAGCACATTACTTTGCTCAGCGCCCCGCCAACCCGTGGGGCGTTTTTGTTGGCGAACTCCGGATCAATGCATTATGAGAGAGCGGCCCTGTTCAGAGGGTGGGGCAAGAATCAGAGGAGAGATAGGCAAATCGGCTGAAGAATGACACTTTACCTTGAGGGAAAGACTCCGTTGAGCACGATGTTCTTTCCCTCAAGGAGGCAACTGCATGAGTCGCGACATCAAGTATATCGGCATGGACGTGCACAAGGAAGCGACCGTGATCGCTGTGCTGAATAGCAGTGGCAAACTGGTAATGGAGTCGATTGTCGAAACCAAAGCCAGCAGCATTCTGCAGTTCATCCACGGTCTGCGAGGCGAGTTGCATGTGACCTGGGAAGAAGGGACCTGGGCGAGCTGGCTGTACGATCTGCTGCAACCCCAGGTGACGCGAGTGCTGGTCTGCGATCCGCGGCGCAATGCCTTATTAAAGGAAGGCAACAAGAGCGACAAGATCGATGCGCGCAAGCTGGCCGACTTGTTACGCACAGGAATGCTGCGGCCGGTCTACCACGGAGAACACGGACTGCGGACGCTGCGCGAGCTGGGGCGTAGTTATCAGACCCTCAGCCAGGATCTGAACCGAGTGATGAATCGGATCAAAGCTCTGTATCGCGGCTGGAGCATCGCTTGTGCCGGTACCCAGGTCTATGCTCCACGTTATCGGGAAGAGTGGTTACAAAAGATCGAGCATGCAGGCGTGCGCCGGCGAGCCGAGCTGCTCTATCAACAGTTGGATGGATTGCAGACGTTACGACGAAGCCTGCGTCCCGAGTTATTGGCGGAGAGCCGGAAACATAAAGCTTCGAAACTGCTGCGGCAGATTCCCTGCATCGGTCCGATTCGGGCCGCTCGCTTGATCGCACTGATGCAGACTCCGCACCGGTTCCGCAGCAAACGGCAACTCTGGACCTATAGTGGGCTGGGCATTGAGACCCGCGACAGTGCGCAATATCGCTACGTGCAAGGACAACTGCAACGTACGAAAAAACCGCAACAGATTCGTGGGCTCAATCAGAATCACAACCACGAGATGAAAGAGATCTTCAAGGGCGCCGCGACCCGAGCCAGCTGTGGGGTGGGTCCGATGCGCGACTTCTATGTGGCCTTGCTGGAGAAGGGAATGAAGCCCGAGATGGCGCGTCTGACCTTAGCCCGGAAGATCGCCGCTATTGCTTTAATACTTTGGAAGAAGGAGGAACGTTTCGACGCGGAACAACTGAAGCCGCAAGCAGCTTGAGCGTTGCACAGAACTCAGGTGGTCTCCCAGGTTTATGGCCTCGGTGATGACCCATTGGTTGTGGCGATGCTCGGGTTCGAGGGAGAGTATCCATGCACCTCATTAGGCGTTCGGGTGCTGGAATCAGCACCCAGTCTCCGGGTCAATCCTATGCCCCCTCGGATAACCCAAAAAAGCCATAGGCCTCGAGCCTCACATAGGATGATGGTTGGCACTTAAGCCAACGGTTGGCTTGTGTAGCTTCGCAACGAATGGTGTCGGAACCGCTGCATGAAACCACCCCGAGAAGACCAGCAACTGCGATTCCTATCCCGGTTGTACTCTGTGGCGCGCCAGGCGTTAAAACCAAAACCCTCTCCGCGAAGAAGAGGCCTTGATGCAAGCACCAACCCGAGCTCTCACGGAGAGGAGTGGAGAGGTGTTTTTTCTTGACATCCCCTCTCATAGGATCCCCTCTCATAGGATGAGTGAAATGGCGCCTGATTACGCCAACTATCGCGCTGAGAATCTCTGCACCCATGGTATGATGCACCGTTTCTATGCCTCTTCCCGCAGTAGAGATTCAGCGCCGTCACTCGATAGCCCTCTTCGCGATCCTCGGGATCGTGCTCGTGATTGGTTCGTACTTGTTTGTCACACTGTTGGCGGCTA
This sequence comes from Candidatus Sulfotelmatobacter sp., assembly GCA_030040965.1. Taxonomy (GTDB): domain Bacteria; phylum Acidobacteriota; class Terriglobia; order Terriglobales; family Acidobacteriaceae; genus Sulfotelmatobacter. The sequence continues at coordinate 15,844 of JASHOT010000322.1, forward strand.
GCTGCGTTTACCTTCCATACATCATCTTCTCCCGCGCACAATCGGAACACGGCTGGGACGTCTTGATATTGCTCTTTGGCATCGTCATTGCCGTCGCTATGCTCTGGTCTCTCATCCCGCGTCGGCAAGAATTCACTGCGCCCGGATTGCTCCTCGACCGCTCCAGCCATCCGCGTCTTTTCGCCGAAATCGACAGCATCGCTGCCATTCTCAATGAAGCCGTTCCGGGCGACATTTATCTAATTGGCGAGGCTAATGCTTTCGTTGGCGATCGCGGCGGAATCATGGGATTTGGCAGCCGCCGAATTATGGGGTTGGGGCTGCCTCTGCTTTCAACGATGACTGTTTCTCAGATCCGCGCAGTGTTAGCCCACGAATTCGCTCACTACTACGGCGGCGATACTAGCGTTGGTCCCTGGGTATACCGAGCCAAGGCATCCTTTGTCCGTGTGTTCGAAAATGTCGGATCGGTCCGCCCGCTTGCTCGCGTCGCAGTTCTCGGCGCGATGTACATGTTTGTGACTATGTTATTAAAGTGGTACTTTGTCGGGTTCCTTCGCATCAGCAACTTCGTATCTAGAAGGCAAGAGTACCGCGCCGACGAACTTGCTTGCCTTGTCGCCGGTCGCCAAAATCTTATCGATGGTCTGCAGGCAATGCATCGCGCCGCAGCGGTGTGGCCCACGTACTGGAAACAGGAAGTGCAGCCGGTGCTGGGCATGGGTAATCTGGTTGCCCTCGGAGACGGTCTCATCCGTTTTATGGCCGTACCTCATGTTTCAGAGGCCATTGGCAAGAGTCTCGAAGCGAGGCTGCGAGACGAGAAGACCAAGCCCTATGACACCCATCCCCCGCTGCGGGACCGAATTGCGGCTGCGCAAAAATTGCCCGTGGGCTCTGCTTTGCAGGATTCGGAGCTTGCCACATGTTTACTTGAGAACATGGGAAACACTGAGATTCTTTTCGTCGAAAACCGCGTGGACAATATACGCCACGGGTCCCTGAAGTACGTCCCCTGGGATCAAGTCGCTCTCCGAGTCACGATCCCAGGCTGGGAGCAATTCGTCTCTGAATACTCCGAGTTCCTAAGGGGAGCTACTGCCGTCTCTTTGCCCGATCAGGTGCCGAAGCTGCGCGAGATCGGATCTCGAATTCGTGACCCCAAAGGTATGCTGCTCTCACCGGATCAAAGAACAGCCCGCGCCGGAGGGCTTTTTGCGGCTGCTCTCGCCCTCGCGATGACCCGGAGTGGATGGGAACTACAAGTAGGCCCAGGAATGTTTCGCTTGTCCAGTGGCAGTCACGAATTCAATCCATTTCTGACTGTCAATCAGCTGATGACTAATAAACTCTCACGAGAAGCTTGGACCGCCCGTTGTCAGGAACTGGGGCTCTCCCAACTTGTGCTCTTGCCTTCGAGTCCCATTGAACACATGCCAAAGCCCTCGCCTCAAGCAGAACTCTTCGGTTAATGCCTCAACGACGTTTTGCGGTCGCGGTCAGTTATCACCGGATCCGTGAAAGGTCATTGGGACACTAAGAGAGTGCTACTCAGCCATGGCTTGCGGAATTGGGCTCCCAGGTTGCCCCGCAGCTCTGCGGGGCAATTTGAGCGCTGTTGCACACCGGCAATTAGTCTGCCGCGATCTTGGCCGGCGTCCGCTTATCC
>JASHOT010000323.1 GCA_030040965.1 Candidatus Sulfotelmatobacter sp.
CGACCACGCCGCGATTGACTTCGTCGGGCTCGTCACGCAATCCTCGAACCCCGGGAGCGCAGGACGATGACCACTCTCTTCTCGCCCGCGCTCGCCGCCCGCTTCGACAAGCTGGTCACCCTCTATCCCGTTAGGCGATCCGCCCTCGTTCCCATGCTGCTCTACGCGCAGGACGAGGTCGGCTATCTCTCCGACGACGTCGTCGCCGAAATAGCCGAGCGCATCGGCGCGACCGAGCTCGAGGTCCGCAACGTCATCAGCTATTACTCCATGCTGACCACCAAACCGCGCGGGAAATATAACGTGCAGGTGTGCACCAACATCAGCTGCATGGTGCGCGGCGGAGAAGAGATTCTGCATCATTGCGCGAAGAAACTGGGCATTGGAAATAAGGACACCACTCCTGACGGACTGTTTTCGCTGGAGGAAGTCGAATGTATCGGCGCCTGCAGCTGGGCTCCGGCGGCGCAGGTGAATTACGACTTTCACGAGAACCTGACCACCGAAAAGATGGACGGGATTCTTGAGGGTTATAAAAAGAAGGGAACGCAGTAGAAGAATTGGTGATTTGGTAATCGGGTAATTTGTAATTTGAAGTCGGTGCGTGGTTGTTTCAACTTACAAATTACAAAATTACTAAATCACAAATCGCAATGGCTGAGCTGGTTTCCCATCCCGACGAAGTAAAGGTCGTCTCCCGGCGATTCGGCCAGGGTGCGACTGACATCGATCGCTATCTCGCGCTCGACGGCTACAAGGCCGTGCAGAAGGCGCTGGCCATGGAGCCGGACGCCATCATCAATGAAGTGAAGAATTCCGGGCTCCGCGGGCGCGGCGGCGCTGGATTTTCCACCGGAATGAAATGGTCGTTTGTGCCCAAGCAATCGGCGAAACCGAAATATGTGTTGTGCAACGGGGACGAGAGCGAGCCGGGGACGTGCAAGGATCGGCTGATCTTCGAGCACGATCCGCATTCCGTGATCGAAGGCGTGATGATTGCGGGCCTGTCGATTGGCGCGAAGAGCGGTTACGTCTACATCCGCGGCGAGTATCGCTATCTGTCGAACATCATGCAGAAGGCGATCAAGGACGCCTATGCAAAAGGCTTCCTCGGCAAGAACATCTTCGGCAGCGGGCGCGACTTTGACGTGCACTGGCACGGCGGCGCGGGCGCGTATGAGGTTGGCGAAGAGTCGGCGCTGATGGAGTCGCTCGAGGGCAAGCGCGGAGTTCCGCGAATCAAGCCTCCATTTCCCGCGGTCGTCGGGCTGTGGGGAGGTCCCACGGTCATCAATAATGCCGAGACGCTGGCCAGCGTGCCACACATCATATTAGGCGGCGGCGAGTGGTTCGCCAAACTCGGCACGCCGAAAAACGGCGGCACGCGGCTGTTTTGTTTGAGCGGCAACATTGCCAAGCCCGGCGTTTACGAGCTTCCGATGGGATACAACCTGAAGAAGATGATATACGACGTCGGCGGCGGGATTCCGAATGGGCGCACGTTGAAAGCCGTCGTGCCGGGCGGATCATCGTGCCCGTGCCTCACGGCCGACGAAATTGATGTTGCCATGGATTTCGATTCGGTCGCGAAGGCCGGATCGATGCTCGGCTCAGGCGGCGTCGTCGTTATCGACGATGCGCAGTGCATCGTAAAATTTGCCCTGCGCACGATGAAGTTTTATCAGCACGAGAGCTGCGGATGGTGCATCCCCTGCCGCGAAGGAACTGACTGGCTGAAGAAGACGTTGATTCGTTTCCATGCCGGTGGCGGACTGAAAAAAGATATCGATAACATGCAGTATCTGTCGGAAAACATGCTGGGCCGGACATTCTGCCCGCTTGGCGATGCAGCTGCCATGCCGACGATCGCATTCGTAAAAAAGTTTCGTAAGGAATTTGAAGATCACCTGGAAGGCCGGCCATGCCCGTACGAAGAACGGGGCGCGGTCGAGCAACTCCCGGTGATGGCGCACTAACGCATTTTGTGATTTGGTAATCGGGTAATTTTGTAATCTGGCAATCCGATGCCGTCGCAGTCTGAAGAATTATGGAATCGCACCAAATCGTTTGAGGTGCGGATTGTAAAGATGTATCTGGCTCGAGATGCTGTCGGATTGCGAGATTGTACCGTTGCAAAGGCTCGAAGCGCTGCTAAAGGAAGCACATGAAATTAAGCGCGCTGTTCACGGGAACCCAGAGGACGGCTCGGTTACACAGATAAGCAAATTACCAAATTACCCGATTACAAAATTACAAAATGCCAGATGTTTCTCTCACTGTCGACGCCAAGAAGGTGACGGCTCCCGCCGGCACGCTGCTCATTGAAGCGTGCAAGAGCGCAGGGATCGAGGTGCCGTCGTTCTGCTATTACCCCAATCTCTCTTTGCAGGGCGCGTGCCGCATGTGTCTTGTGAAGATCGAGAAGATACCGAAGCTGCAAACCGCCTGCACGACGGTGATCAGCGAGGGCATGGTGGTCACGACCGAGAGCGACGAGGTGAAACAGGCGCGCAAGTCGATGCTTGAACTTTTGCTCGGAAATCATCCGCTGGATTGCCCGGTCTGCGATGCCGGCGGTGAGTGCGAATTGCAGGACATGACGTTTACTTACGGCGCCGCCGAATCGAAATTCATGGAGGCGAAGAATCACAAGGACGAGCAGCAATGGTCGCCCGTGGTTTTCTTCGATCGGCCGCGCTGCATTCTCTGCTACCGTTGTGTACGCGTCTGCGGCGAGGGCATGGACGTTTGGGCGCTGGGCGTGCAGAACCGCGGCGTGAGTTCGATTATCGCGCCGAATGAGGGTGATCATCTGCAGTGCGAAGAGTGCGGCATGTGCATCGACATCTGCCCGGTCGGCGCGCTGACTTCCGGCGCCTATCGCTACAAGACGCGGCCGTGGGAGATGAAGCATGTGGGTACGGTCTGCACGCACTGCGGCGACGGGTGCAAAACGACGCTAGGCGTGCGCCGGTCCGACACCGGAATGCAGATCGTCCGCGGTGACAACCGCGATAAGAGCGGGACTAACGGCGATTTTCTCTGCATCAAAGGACGTTACGGCTTCGATTTCGCCAATCATGACGAGCGTCTGACCGAGCCGCTGATTCGCAGGAACGGAAAACTTACTCCCGCGACCTGGGAAGAAGCTTTCGAGCTGGTCGGAAAAAAATTCGCGGAGGTTCGTGATCAGCACGGCGGGCAGGCGATCGGCGTCGTCGGCTCCACGCGGACGACGAACGAAGAGGCTTACCTGCTCTCAAAATTCGCCCGAGTTGTGCTCAAGACAAATAACGTCGACCATCACCGCACGGCGGACTTCCCTGCTTTGGCGGCGGCGCTGCGCGGCAAGCCCGACGCAACCGCCAGCATGGCTGACGTCTTCACCGCCCCGGCGATTCTGCTCATCGGCAACGACCCGACCGAGCAACACCCTCTACTCGCGTGGCAGATTCGCAACAACGTAAGGTTGCATCGTGCGAAGCTGTACGTCATCAATTCGCAGCCGATCAAGCTACGGCGACAGGCCGCGAGCTTTACGCAGGTTCCGGCAGGTTCCGAGGGCAAGGTTGCCGCTTTCCTGGCCGGCGATGACACGTCTGCCGATGCCCTGGCCAGTCCTGCCATAAATAAAGATAGCTGGACTGCTCTCCGCAACACGCTTCGTTCCGAGCAGAATCTTGTCATCATCTTTGGTGCGGAAGTTCGTGGTAACGATATGGCCAGCCTGGTCCGCTTCGGCTCGTCCATTCCTGGCGCCAAGTTCATCTGCCTCAGCGACTATGCCAACTCGCGTGGTGCGGCCGATATGGGCCTCTACCCGGAGCTTCTCCCCGGCTATCATCCGGTCGCACCGGAAGGCAGCGAATTTCACCAAGAGTGGCGCGAGGTTTCGCGCACCGCGGGGCTCGACTTCAACGGCATGGTTGAGTCAGCGAAAGCCGGCACGCTTAAAGCGCTGTACGTGATCGGCTCGAATCCCCTCGGACGATTGAATACCGATCCATTCGCATTCTCAAAGACGTTCACGGTTGTGCAGGACATGTTCCTGACGGAAACCGCGGTGATCGCTGACGTTGTTCTTCCCGCTGCGAACGCGTATGAGAAATCCGGAACGATGACGAACACCTGCGGCGATATTCAACTGGTCAAGAAAGCCGGCGAAGTTTCCGGCACCAAGGCGGACTTCGAAATGATCGTCCGCATTGCCGATGCGATGGGTTTTGACATTCACAGGCTCGTTCCTTTCGGTGGCGGCACGCGCGCCGATATGGGGCAATCGCGCGGAGCGCAGTCGGGCGAGGCCGACCGGCACGCGGTATGGCTGGAAAATCAAGGCTTGGAGCCGAAACTCAGCCCGCTCGATCCGATGGCGATTTTGGATGAGATTCAGCGACTTGTGCCCGGTTATGGCGTCTCCCGCATCAACCTGC
>JASHOT010000324.1 GCA_030040965.1 Candidatus Sulfotelmatobacter sp.
CGGATTCGTCGGCGCCAATGTCAACTACATCACCAAGTCGGGATCCAACAACTGGCATGGCAACGCCAACTGGTGGTGGAACGGCAGTGCGATGAACGGCAACAATTATTTCCACACCAATTTCACGAATCCCGCCAACGACACGCCGCGCCCGTTCGACAACGCCAATCAGTACGCCGCCTCGTTCGGCGGCCCGATCGTAAAGAACAAGGCGTTCTTTTTCTTCAATTACGAAGGATTGCGCGTGGTGTTGCCCAGCAGCGGCAACGTGCTCACACCGACGCCTTTGTTCCAGAATGCGATTCTCGACAATCTGGACGCCGAGGGCCTCGGCACCGCGTCCACCAGTTACTACCAGCAGGCGTTCAATCTGTTTAACGCCATCCCCGGCATCTCACGCGCGACTCCGGGAGACCCCAGCGCTTCGGATACTTCCGGTTGCATGGGCCAGACCTTCACCGACACCACCGGACCTCTGGCCTTGGGCTCGACCTTCGGCGCGGGAGCGAATCCCTGCACGCAACTGCTCAACACCACAGCCAACACGTTTACGCACGAGTATCTGGCGGCCGGCCGCTTCGACTTCAATCTCGGCCAGATGGGGAACGTGTTCGTTCGTCTGCAGGAAGACATCGGCACGCAGGCCACGTATACCAGCCTGATCAGCCCGGCATTCGATGCCACCAGCTATCAGCCCGAGTACCAGGGACAAATCAGCTGGAACCGCTCCATCGGTCTGAAAGCCGCCAACAACCTCGTCTTCTCTTCGCAGTACTATCGCGCGATTTTCGGTCCGAGCAATCTGTCGGCATCGCTGGCGACCTTTCCCACAACCATCATCATGGCCGATGGTTCGTTGTTCGACAGTTCCGGGGCCGGCGCCATCTTGGGCGGCGAGAATTTCATTTGGCCGCAAGGTCGCAATGTGACCGGCTACCAGGTCGTCGACGATTACTCCTACAACCTGACCAGCAAGCACACCCTCAAGCTCGGACTCTACTTCCACCGCAACCTGATCAGCGACCACGACTATGGATTCTTCAACAGCGGATTGCTGATTCCCTTCAGCTTGGGCGACTTCTACAATGGCGCCGGCAACTACCTCTCATCCACGGTTGCAGGCGGCGATGAGTTCGAACGCGCCTTCCCCAGTTCGCTCGATCAGCCCATCAAAATCTACCAGCTCGGTTTCTACCTCCAGGATGAATGGAAGCCGACCCCCACTTTGAAGGTGTCGCTCGCGCTGCGCGCCGATCACAACTCCAACCCAGTGTGCGGCGATAACTGCTTTGCCCGCTTATCCTCGCCCTGGGCAGACCTCGATCACTCGGCCAACATTGCTTACAACCAGGCCATCGACACCGGACTCGGCCAGGCGATGCCCTCGTTCACCAACATCGCGTGGCAGCCGCGCTTCGGATTCTCTTGGGCGCCGGCTCGCTTGAAAGACACCGTGTTCCGCGGCGGCATCGGCGTGTTCATGGACACCTTCCCGGGTTCGGTAGCCGACAGCTTGTCGGGCAACTCTCCCATCCAAAACACCTTCATCAACGCCTATGGGCCGGCCTTGTGTCCAGCCTCGACGCCGACTTGCAATTTCGGCAATTACCAGGCGTTCGCGCAAGGGCAGGGAGCCGTGGGCGCAGCCGGCATCGCCGGCAACGGCTACGACACACAAACCTCGGCCAACCAGTCGTTCGTCGGAGCCTTCGCGAGCGGCGGCACGGTGGGCAGCATCGAAGCCTCCAATCCCAGCTTTGCCCCGCCCAACTTCACCAACGTCGGCTCGATTCATGCCCCGATCACGTACGAGTGGAACTTCGAGCTGCAGCACGCCATCGGCAACAATACGTCGTTCATCCTCAACTACGTCGGCAACCACGGCACCCATCAGCCCGTGTTTGAAAACGGGGTCAACGGATACTGCCCGACTGCGATCTGCCCCCTGGGCTGGCTGAACCTGCCCGCCACGCAGCCCGATACGCGTTTTGCCACCGTGCAGGAAATTCAGACCGTGGCCAACTCCAACTACAACGGTCTGAGCGCGACGTTCCAGCATCGGTTCCAGCGGGGATTGCAATTCCAGGTCAACTACACCTACAGCCACGCGCTCGATGAAATCTCCAACGGTGGATTCAACGGCTTTGCCACCAACAGCATCTTGAATCCCGTCATTGATGGAAATCTGCGCGCCTTCAACTACGGCAACGCCGACTATGACACGCGTCACTACGTCAGCGCCAACTACGTCTACGAAATACCCAAAGGGCCCACCCCGTTGCTGAAGGGATGGCAGCTCTCGGGAACGCTGTTTACGCGTTCGGGATTCCCCTACACCGTGGTGAACTCGGCCGTTACCAGCGTCTTAAGCAACTTTGGATACGGCGGCCCGGCATTCGCCACCTACGATGGCGTGGGCTATCCGAACTGCAGCGGTCCCAGCGGCACGGTGGATGGCGGTTTCAATCCTTGCATCCCGACTTCGGGCTTCCCCGATTTGAGCAATCCCAGCAACCAGCTGAGCACCGGTATCGTCAACCAGCGGCGCAATCAGTTCTATGGGCCGCATTATTTCGACACCGACATGACGCTCATGAAATACACGCAAATACCACACTGGGAGACGGCCAAGCTTGGGATCGGAGCTCAGTTCTTCAATCTATTCAACCATCCCAACTTCACCGCGCCTGTGAACAACCTGAACAACCCGCAGTTTGGCGATGTCACGACGACCGTGAACCCGCCAACCAGCATTCTGGGATCAGGCTTGGGAGCTGACGCTTCAACCCGGCTCGTCCAGCTCACTGTTAAAATGAACTTTTAACCGCTCACCCAACTTATGCAGAGGCGACGACTGGCAATTGCAACACCGCTCCTTCAGTCGTCGCTCTGCATATTGTTCTTAGCCCTGAGCCTGGGAATCCTGGTTCTTGGAATCCTGGGCCTGGGAATGCTGGTTCTGGGAATCGCTGCGCAAACAGTTCAGGCGCAACAAGTCGATCAGAAGGTGTATCGCGCCCCCGATTTCGGCTCGGGTGACGTCTGGCTCGACGAAGGTTCACCCGTTCCCCACCACATCGCCGACTACCACGGCAAAGTCGTCCTCGTCGATTTCTGGGAGTACACCTGCATCAACTGCATCCGCGATTTCGGCGTGGTCAAGCGCTGGTACCGCAAATATCACTCCTACGGACTCGAAGTCGTCGGCGTGCACTACGGCGAATTCAACATCGGATTCGATGTCAACAACGTCCGCGCCGCCGCACAGCGCTTTCGCCTGCCCTGGCCTGTCGTCTCCGATCAGGACGGCACAACCTGGAAAGCCTATCAAGCCGAGGGATGGCCGGACCGTTTTCTGATCGATCAAAAAGGCAACGTGGTCATGAAAGTCTTCGGCGAGGGCAACAATCGCGTGATGGAAACGAAGCTGCGCGAACTGCTCGCCGTCGATCATCCCGATGTGATGAAGGTCGATCTCGATCCCGATGAAAATGACTTCACGCCGCAATGCGGCGTCACCACGCAGGAAATGTTCGCCGGCGAAATCTACGGTCGCAGTGCGGTCGACAATTTAGGAAACCGCAACATCGGCGACGTGGCCGACTTCGTTCCCCCGCACTCCCCGCCCGACGGCGCGCTGATGCTGGTGGGAAAATGGCGCGTCGAGAAAGACGGCGTGACTTCACAGGATGCCGACGCGGGAGCCGAACTGCGCTATCACGCCAAGGAACTTTACGCCGTTCTCAGCCTCTCCAAAGGGAAACAGATGCGGGTTGATCTGATCGAAGACGGCGGTCCTTTGGCCAAAGATAGCGCCGGTGCGGATGTGAGGTTCGACGGCAAAGGCGCCTACGTCGAAGTTTCCGATGCCCGCATGTATTACCTTGTGCGCACTCCTGCCTTCAGCGGACATCTCCTTTCTCTTCGTCCTGAGGGCGCCGGATTCACCCTGCACTCGTTTACCTTCGGCAATAACTGCCAGACCGAGGACAATCCCTAGCTACGCGTTTACGAGGGTTTGTGATTTCGAGCGGAGCAGAATTGCCCGATGGGCAATTCTGAGCAGTCGAGAAACCTGCTTTTCGCGGAACGAATCAGGACTTGCTGAATTTTCACCGCAACCCAATCCGCCGCACCATCTCCTGAAATCGCGGATCCGAATGGAGACTGGCATACTCGGGATCGACCGCGATATAAATCAACCCCGGCTCCCGCATCTGAAACGACGTCCCAATAGCATCCAATGCTTTTTCGGGCTGGTTGAGGGCCAGGAACCACACCGCCGAGCCTGCATTTGCCGTCTTGGCATCGTCCTCCATGGTTCCTCGCGTGCGGGCCATGGTCTCGAATAATTTTTGGCGGTTCTGCGGTCCGGACAGATTCTTAATCTCAGCCGCAGCTTTCGGACGACCCGAGAGCACAAAATCCTCTGCCAGTTCCCGCAGTTCTTCGTCGTACATGCCACGCACGTGGTAGTACTGCGCCAGGTAATACCGCACGAGCAGAAATGACGGATCGCTGGCCCGAACCTTCTGATATTGCCGATACGCCTCGTCGTACTGTCCGGCGAGAAAGTAGGCATACCCTAAATCCGAATTGATGATCGGCGACAACGGATCCAAATTCTGAGCCCGCTTCAACTCCGCGATCGCCTCCTCATGACGCCCCTCCGGCCCGAGAAATATATTTCCGTACCATTGGTGCGCCTGCGCATCGTTGGGATTGAGCGCCAGCGCCCTTTGGAACTCCTTTCCCGACTCCGTCCAATTCCACTCCAGCACCTTCACCGCCGCCAATGACGTGTGCGCCTCGGCCAATCCGTCATCCAGGGAAAGAGCGCGCGCGGCATTTGATTCCGCATCCGGCAAGCGCCGTGTACCTTCCCCCCATAAAGCCAACAACGTGTAACAATCGGCCAATCCTGCATAGGCAAGCGCAAAATTGGGATCCTTCGCCGCCGACTGGTTATAAAACTCAATCGCGGTATGGAACGAAGTTTCACTGCGCTGTTGTGAGAAATAGCGTCCGCGAAGATAAAGGTCATACGCTTCTGGATCGAGGTGCGCGGGCGAATGAAACCGCGTTCGCTCCTGTGCCGTCAGGATCAGCTTCACTTCCCCTGTAATCGCCTCCGCAACCTGGGATTGCAGTTCGAGCACGTCTCGCAGATCGCCTTCATACGTCTTAGCCCACAAGTGGCGATCGGTAGCCGCTCGAATCAGCTGCGCCGTGATGCGCACCCGGCTCCCAGAGCGAACTACCGATCCCTCCACCACCGCGTCAACGCCCAACTCCCGGCCAATCTCCGGCAATGGCTTCCGCGTGTCTTTGTATTGCATGATCGAAGTCTTCGAAACGACTTTGAGCTCCGAAACCTGCGCCAGATCCGTGATGAGCTCATCGGTCATGCCATCGGCAAAGTACTCCTGGTCAGGATCATTCGACAGGTTCGCCAGCGGCAAAACCGCAATCGATCGTATTGCATCTGCGCCAGAACTGTAGCGCTGTACAACAACCACGCCTCCGATAAACGCCAGCAACACAAGCATGGCTGCAAGCGCCAGTTTGCTGAATCGCCCAGAGTTCAGCGCGGAAGAAGATCGCCCGGCACCAAGAGCTGGACTAGATATTGAAGCAGCGAGGGACGCCTCCGAGCCGCCGCCAGCATCATCATCGAGTGCGCGAACGTCGGCAACGAAGCGGTATCCGCGGCGCGGAACGGTCTCAATGTAGCGCGCTCCATCCTCGCCATCATGCAAGACTTTGCGCAGCAGGTGAACCGTTTGATTGAGATTGTTTTCCTCGACGACCGTATCCGGCCACACCACCCGCATCAATTCATCTTTTTCGACCACTTCGCCGGGGCGGGCCACCAGAGCTAGAAGTGTGTCGAACACACGCGGCGCAAGGTCCAATCTCTCAGGACCGGAGTGTAGCTCGCGCAGGGCGGGATTCAGGCGGTAAGGGCCGAACACATAGGCTTTTCCGGGGCTGAATTCCATCCTGGGCTCGTCAATTCAGAAATAATCAGAAAAGAATAATTCCCGCTAAGGACTTTCGGACCGGCAGATAGGCACTCTTCAGGGAGCTTGATGACCGCGTCTGGAGGAGTCTCACGGTCCTGCCGAGCGGACATTGTAGCGCTTCTGCTGCTTCCCACGAAAGAGAGAATCCGGAGGCCCGAACCCGCTTGGCGAGAGGGATGAGCGATTCGTGGCCTCCGGCGCTCTCGTCCAAATGCGCTTCGGACGCCGCGCGCTCGGACGCCGCAGTCCCAGCTACTCCTTTCTATGCTTGGCAAATGCCGGTTACGAGAGTAACGCAGGTTGCCTCATCCCCGTTCCCGCTCATACCGTGTGGTCCATGCAGCCGCTTTCCCTTTGGTAATGCTCGATCTCCTAAAGGTCGCGTCTAAACTTCTCGGCGGGGGTTTACATCCGCATGTCCAAAATCACGCAGTTGCTCGCAGTTCTTGCAGTGGGTGGACTGATGTTCGTCGGTTCCGCTGCTGCCCAACAATCGAACACTTCCGGCGCCGGAGCCGGCGTTGACGATCCCAACCATCCTCGCGTGAACCAGGTCAACCAGCGCGAGCAGAACCAGCAGGATCGCATTGCCAACGGTGAAAAGAACGGCACGCTCACGCCCGGACAGGCCGCCAACCTTGAAAAAGGTCAGCAGCGCCTGCAGAACAACGAAAAGAAAGACATGGCGGCCGATAACGGTCACCTGACCAAGCAGGACCAGAAGAACCTGAACAAAGAAGCCAATCGGCAGAGCCAGAAGATCTACAAGGACAAACACTCCAACTAGTTCCCGTTCCTCCAGTTTTTGGTAGCAAAAGCCGCACCCTCGCGGCTTTTTCTTTTTTCCGGACAAAACATGAACCTGCCTCATATTGCCGGAAAAAGTGGTAGCCTACAGGATCGTCTTCTTGATGGGGTAGGGCCTCAGATTGATTTTGCGATCGTCACTGCTCAATGGCGTCATCCCGAGCGAAGTTGAGGCGTTGCGCGGCATCTGAGCCGCGCCCGAACTCCTGAGCGCGGGACCTGGGGGGAGCCGCACGACCGAAGCGGCGTCGCAATCCTTTTTTATGACCGTTGATGGCAAGCAGCTAAAGCCCGGAATCGAATTCGCGAGCCTGAGCGATGTCGGCCACCAGCGCGCCAACAACGAAGACTCTCTTCTTTACTGGGAACCCGAATCTGACGACGAGTTTTCCCGCAAGGGACGGCTGGCCGTGGTCGCCGACGGCATGGGCGGATATGAAGGCGGACAGGAAGCCAGCCGCCTCGCCGTGGAAACCATTCGCGAAATCTACGACAGCACATTCGACGGCGATCCCCAACAGACTCTCTTGGCCGCATTTGCTGCGGCCCACGACAATATACAGAAATATGCGGCTCAGCATCCGCAACTGCAGGGAATGGGAACCACCTGCACCGCGATCTCCATCGTGGGTTCTCAACTCTATTTTGCCCACGTCGGCGACAGTCGTCTCTACTTGTTCCGCGACGCGAATCTCTCTCGCCTCACGCGCGATCATTCCTATGTGGGCCGGCTCGTCGAAAGCGGCATCGTCCGCTCCGAAGATGCGGAATTCCATCCTCAACGCCACATTCTGACGGCAGCGTTAGGATCAGGAAATCAAGTCGACCCGGATTTTCCCGAGCACCCCATCGCCCTCGAAGATGGCGATCAGTTCGTTCTCTGCACCGATGGCCTGTGGAGTCTCGTCACCGACCAGGAAATCGCCGCTGTACTTCGCGCCAATTCGCCGGCCCGATCGTGCAAGGCGCTCGTCAAGACGGCGCTTGATCGCGGAGGACTGGACAACGTTACCGTATTAGTGCTGCGCTATTCCGCCTGACTCGGGCTTTTCTGCGGGGTCATCCCGAAGGCCAACGTTTTAGCAGCCGTGAGTCCATTTTTCTTCCTCGAACTGCAATCGCCTGCACATGAAACCTTGCGGCAGATTCTTGCATAGCCGCGCTAAGTCATTCGCATAAAAGGATCATTCCACTTGCAGCAAAGGACCTGGATTGGAACCGTGCTTGCTAATGACCAATATGTCAACTATGTTAATGGACTTTATTTAGATAATTAGATCAGGCCAGTCAGGAACGGACTCCCAGCAGGGTAGTGGAAATCTACTACCTGACAAAAATTAACAGTCCTTTAATGATCTGCCCCACGACGGTTTCGTACCTTAGTAGGTTTATTGCATTAATGGCAACGAGATCGAAGACGAAGTCTGTGCGCGAAACTGCGCCCGGGCTTCGATGTTCCCGTGCCGTAACCCATGGAATGAAGTTGCAAGACAAACTTAAAAAGGAGAGGAACGTTCAATCCCATGAAATCAACCAGAAACCTGCTCTTTACAGGTCTTACGCTGGCGGCGTTCGCTGCCGGAGCCTGGGCGCAGACGCAAGCGACACCGAGCTCTGCTCCACAACAAGCCAACTCAACTCCAGCTACAACTCAGCAACCGGCGATTACCGCTGCCGACGTGCAGGCTCTCAAAGACGCACTTGCTTCCCAGCAGAAGCAGATTCAGGCTCTTCAGGACCAACTCAATCGCAGGGATCAGACCTTGCAGGACGTTTCCGCAAAAGCTGATGCCGCCCAGTCGCAAACGGCCAAACAGCAAGACGCCGTTAACGAACTCAAGACCGACGTCAACGAACTGAAGAGCGTCAGCAGCTCCAGCCAGGACAATCCCACGCTCAAGAATGCCGTCCTGAACCTTGCCGAGCAGCAACAAGAACAGGGCACAGAACCGTCACCAGAGACCCGGCTCAGTAAAGAAATGGAAGGCCCACTCACCATCCATTTCCGCGGCATCAACATCACTCCCGGCGGATTTGCCGCGGCCGAATTCCTACGCCGCTCGCGCGCCCTCGGTGCCGATATCGTCACTCCCTTCAACAGCGTCACCATGCCCGGAGCTTCGCAGAGCTATCTGCCGGAGTTCTTCGGCACGGCCCGTCAGTCCCGACCGAACGTCTTCGTTGCCAGCCGCGCCGGCAAGGTTGATTTTGCGGCTTACGTCTCCGGCGACTTCTTGTCGTCCGGCGTCACTTCCACCGCCACTCAGACCAACGGCTACACCTTCCGCATCCGGCAGGCCTGGGGACAGGTCAAACTTCCCGGTGGCTGGAGCGTACTTGGTGGCCAGGCCTGGAGTCTGGTGACCGAAAATAAATACGGTATCAATCCCAGCGACGATACCGGTAAGACCAACGACTCCCGTCCGGCGACTATTGACGGCGGGTATAACGTCGGCTTCTCGTTCGCCCGCCAGGCTGGACTCCGCCTCACCAAGGATTTCGGAGACAAAGTTGCCATCGCCTTCGCCGTCGAAGCTCCCCAGGCTACGGTTACCACCTCGGAGAACTCCAACGATTACGTCCTCGTTCAAGCTGGCGCCAGCAACACCAACAACACCACCTCAACCTACGGATTCAATCCTTCTCCCGATCTGATCGCCAAGATCGCTTTTGATCCCGGTTTCGGTCACTACGAGATCTTCGGTCTCGCCGACCGCTTCCAGGATCGCGTCTTCCCCTGCGAAAACATCGAATTTGTTGCCGGGGTTCTGGTGGCATCTTTGCCAAACTGCACCGCCGCTCCAACCCTGACCGCGGCCAGTGCGGTCGACGCCTACAACAGCACCAAGAGCGGCGGCGGCTTCGGCGCCAATGCTCGTTGGACTTTCTTTAACAAGCACATTGTGTTCGGCTTGCACGGCTTCGGCGGCAGCGGCATCGGCCGTTATGGCGCTGCACAGCTTCCCGATGTTTCCATCAACGCCGATGGCACGGTCCACCCCATCAAGGATCTGCAGGGACTCGCAACTCTCGAGTGGCACGGCAAGAAGCTGGACATCTATTCGTACGTCGGCAGCGAATATGCCGCGCGCACCTATAGCTACGATCCAGTTCAAAGCGCTGTTTCGGCTACACCAGTCCTCGTCGGATATGGTGCACCGTCGTTCAATGACTCGGGCTGCTACACAGAGACTGCACCGACAACCGGCACTCTCACTGGCACCACAGTCATTCCCGGGTCGCTCGCTCACTGCTCTTCTCAGACCCGCGCCGTCACCGAAGGAACGATTGGATTCTGGTATCGCCTTCACAATGGAGCTCGCGGCCGCTACCAGTGGGGCATGCAGTATTCCTACGTAAACCGTGCCACCTGGTCGGCCAACGGTGGCATACCGGCCGGCCAAACGTTCGGCTTCGAGCCGCATGGCCTTGACAACATGGTCTTCACGTCATTCCGTTATTACCTGCCGTAACTACGGGTGCCCCGCTTCTGGCCGGTTTTGCCAGAAGTGGGGGTTTACTGTAGCGACGAACACGTAGTAACAAAGACGTAAGGACAATAAACGTAAGGACAAAAGCGCAAATAAAATCCCAGCAGGGAGTGGTCTGGCGCGGGCCAGCGATAAGTGCCAGACCACTCATTCACCCGACTTTCTGAGGGGCGCCTTCCCTTCAGAACCGCCGTCGGCCCGGTTTTGGCTACTCTCCTTTTCCGGGCCGGCGGTGCTTAACCTCTGTGGCAGAAAATTATCAGGAGCCTGCGAATGCTAGAAGAGAAATCATTCCATCATAAGACCTTCAGCTTGTCACTTGATACCTGGGCTGCACTTCTGGCTCTCGCCCTCGCTCTTGCCGTCCGGCTTGATTTGCTCAAGTCGGTCGCGTGGTAGTTCGAACTGCATTCCATTTCCCAGTCCGGTGGAGTTAGGTCATGGCTGCTTCCATTTCGGTTCCGCGTGTTGAAACTGGCGCGCCCTTGAATGCTCTTCGTCTCATCCCCGGCATCCTGCTTCTCGCTGCGGTCGGCTACGGCGGAAAATTCTTGGAAAGATTCCTCAACACCTACGCCAAGTCCCATCACTGGACTTTCCCCAACATCGAATACGTTCTCTGGGCGATCGTCATTGGCCTCATCCTGTCCAACCTGGTCAGCCTACCCGAGACTTTTCAGCCGGGAATCGCTACCTACGAATTCTGGCTCAAAGTCGGCATCGTCCTGCTCGGTTCTCGCTTCGTGCTGGCCGACATGCTAAAACTTGGAGGCATCAGCCTCGCCCTCGTCATCGTCGAAATCTCGCTTTCCCTTTTGCTGATGCATCTACTCGGCCGCGTTTTCCGCCTGACTCCCAAGCTCACCAGCCTGCTGGCCGTCGGTTCGTCGATCTGCGGCGTTTCCGCCATTATCGCCGCCAAAGGCGCCATCGACGCCGATGATGAAGACTCCACCTTTGCCATCTCCGCCATCCTCGCTCTTGGCGCGCTCGCCTTGTTTACCTTCCCGTTAATTGGTCATGGATTCCACCTGAGTGATACCGCTTTCGGTCTCTGGTCTGGTTTAGGAGTCGATAATACCGCCGAAGCTACTGCCACCGGCGCCCTCTACTCCGAAGCTGCCGGGAAGGTCGCGGTGCTTGCGAAGACTGCGCGCAACGCCATGATCGGCTTCGTCGTTTTGGCCTATGCCGTCTATTGGGCGAAGCGCGGACAGGCGGAAGTTGTTGGCAACAAGGCCGCTTTCCTGTGGAACAAGTTTCCCAAGTTCGTTCTCGGATTCCTCTTCATCTCTTTGCTGGTCAGCCTCCACACCTTCACTAAGACGCAGGTCGCAGCGCTCGGCAATCTCTCGCGATGGGCATTCTTACTGACTTTTGCTGGGGTTGGCCTGCGCACCAATTTCCGTGCCATGTCGAAGCAGGGTTTGCGTCCCTTCATCGTGGGTGCCCTCGGCGAAGTGCTGATCGCCGCTCTTACCTTCGGTTTAGTGGTGGGCGCGAATCGAATCTGGGGCCTGTAAATTGCAATAGACGCGGGTGTCAGAAACTGCAAGGCGCCGTCGACCCAGTATCCTCGAGGGCTTCCCGGACACTACGGCGGCGCCGCTCCTGCTAGAGCCCAAACTGAATGCCCTCAGTTTAAAAACCGGATTGCCCTTCTGACAGTGCCAGCTTAGATACCCTGCAGGCCAACAACGTTGCAGCTATTTACCGTACGCTGACCCATCGGGCTACTTCGCCTCTGCGCCCTCTGCCGTAGC
>JASHOT010000034.1 GCA_030040965.1 Candidatus Sulfotelmatobacter sp.
GACGTACTGCAATCGATTCCCGTGCTCAGCTTTCTGCCCAGCGTCATGCTGGCCATGGTCGCGCTGTTTCCGGGCCGTCAACTGGGCGTGGAAGCTGGCGCCATCCTTTTGATCTTTACCGGTCAGGTCTGGAATATGGCGTTCAGTTTTTACGCTTCGCTCAAGGGCATTCCGAGTGAAATGCGCGAGGCGGCAAAGGTCTACCGCTTCAGCTGGTGGCAGCGCTTCATTCAGATGGAGTTGCCTTATGCCGCCATCGGCCTGGTCTGGAACTCGATGATGTCGGTTGCCGGCGGCTGGTTTTTTCTCATGGCCTGCGAAATGTTCGTGCTGGGTTCGCGCGATTTTCGTTTGCCGGGACTCGGTTCCTATCTGCAGACCGCTGCCAACGCCGGCGACACGCGCTCCATTCTCTGGGGCGTGATCACCATGATTGCCGTCATCGTGCTGCTCGATCAATTCGTCTGGCGACCTGTGATTGCCTGGGCGGAAAAATTCAAGTTTGAACAGGTCGAAAGCGCCGACACACCTCACTCGTGGGTCCTCAACGTCTTTGGACGCGCGCGCACGCTGGCGAAACTCCGAGCAAAAACGGTTAACCCGATCGGCGAGCGCCTCATGCTCTATTTCGCCCGCGGACACAGCTCCGAGACCAACGAACCGCCGAGGCCATGGCAGTTGTGGATTGCTCGTGCACTCGGCGTTGCGGCTCTCGCAGGCATCAGCTACGCCGTTGGTCGCGTCATCATCATTCTCGCAGGATTGCAGCATGCCGAGCTTCGCGAAGCGGGCATCGGTTTGGGAGTCACCTTCCTGCGCGTGAATCTTACGCTGCTGCTGGGTGCGCTATGGACGATTCCAGCCGGCGTGGCCATCGGATTCAGTCCTCGCCTGGCGCGCATTGCCCAACCGCTGGCGCAGATCGCCGCCTCCGTTCCCGCAACGGCGTTGTTTCCTGTGGTCCTGCTATTGCTCATTCGCGTCGGTGGCGGGCTCGGTGTGGGTTCCATCGTTCTTCTTCTACTCGGAACCCAGTGGTACATCCTCTTCAATGTGATCGCGGGGGCAATGGCGATCCCATCGGACCTAAAGGAGGCCTGTTCCGTCTTCGGTTTGAAGGGAATCGCAAAATGGAAGACGCTGGTTCTTCCGGGAATCTTTCCCTATCTCGTCACCGGCATGGTCACCGCCTCCGGTGGGGCATGGAACGCGAGCATTGTCGCGGAATATTTTCATTTCAAGGGTCAGATCTATACCACCGTTGGACTGGGCGCGACTATTTCGCAGGCAACCGACAGCGGAAATTTCCATTTACTTCTCGCCGCCACCATCATGATGGCCGCGGCTGTCGTAACCATCAACCGCCTTGTCTGGCGCAGATTGTACAGGCTCGCCGAAACGCGCTTCCGCCTGGAAGCGTGAGGGCATGAGGTTACTTTCGTGCTTCCCCTCCTCACCTTTCATCAGCTTTTAACCTGCATTTCACGCGGCTGAAAACAGATTTTGGTACTCGTTTAATATGCCGTCGGACTCAGCACCCTCGGACCAAAGGATCGATCAGGTCAATCCTGAAGTATTGTCGCGCGTGGCTGATTTCACGGGGCTTGCGGCCAGGTTCGCTCCTGTCGGCAAGGTGCGCGACCTCTACCGGCGTGTTCAGCAATCCCCGCAGGGCTTTCGGCTGGAGAATCTTCTTGCCACCATGCGGATTGGTCTGCGTTTTGAGGCAGCCGATCAGCGGCGCATTCCCGCCACTGGGCCCGTGGTCGTCGTGGCCAACCATCCGTACGGAATCCTCGACGGCGCCATCCTCACGGTTTTGCTAACCCGCGTACGGACCGACGTGAAAGTGCTCACCAACTTTCTCCTCGGCGATGTGCCTGAGTTGCAACAGCATTGCATCTTTGTCGACCCCTTTCACACCGAGCGCTCCGTCGAGTCCAATCGTCACGCATTGCGCCAGGCATTGGAGTGGCTGGGTGGAGGCGGCATGTTGGCCATCTTTCCTGCCGGCGAAGTTTCGCAATGGCAGATGCCGATAGCGCAAGTCGCCGACCCCGCGTGGAGCGGCACGGCGGTTCGCCTGATGCGAAAAAGCGGAGCCTCCGCATTGCCGGTATATGTCTGCGGACATAACAACGTTGGCTTTCAGCTGCTCGGCTTGATTCATCCCAAATTGCGCTCGACTCTACTCTTGCAGGAATTCTTGCAACAGGAGGGCAAGACTGTGGAAGTCCGCGTCGGCAGTGTGATCTCGCACGATGCGGTTGCCGGGATTGCCGCGGATGATGAGGCCACAGACTATCTCCGCTGGCGCACCTATTTATTAGCTCGCCGCATGCAGCGCGAGACGTCGTGGCCTGCGGCGCTGCGAACGAAAATCACGACCACGATTGTGAACAGAATTTACGGGCCGCTCGCACCTGCCGAGGACGCTGCGACTCTCGCTGAGGAGCTTGGTCAACTGTCACCGGACCGTTGCCTCGCGCAGAATGGCGATCTTGCAGTTTATCTCGGAACTGCCCGCGAAACGCCGCATCTGTTGCGGGAAGTGGGGCGTTTGCGCGAACTGACTTTCCGCCAGGCGGGTGAAGGCACGGGCAAAGGCCTTGATCTCGACCGCTTCGACGACTATTACTGGCACCTGCTTCTTTGGAATCGCGGCAAGGGCGAATTGGTTGGCGCCTATCGCGCCGGCAGCACCGCTGAAATTCTCGCGGAACACGGACTCAACGGCCTTTACACCAGCTCGTTATTCCGCTACGACGAGAAACTTTTCCAAACACTTGGACCTGCGCTGGGGCTGGGACGCTCTTTCGTGCGACCCGAATATCAGCGTCAGTATGCTCCGCTGCTGCTTTTATGGAAGGGAATTGCCGGCCTGATCGCAAGGCATCCGGAGATTCCTGTGCTCTTCGGAGCGGTCAGCATTTCCAATGATTACAACCGTGCCTCGCGGGAAATGATCTATCGCTTTTTTGAATCACGAATTCAGGAAGATGCACTTTCGGAATTCGTCGCGCCCCGCAATCCCTTTCGCCCTGCGCCTTTTCAAAATATCAATTACCCGGGAATCGATCGCGCGCTCCGCGATCTCGACGAACTTTCCGAACCGATCGCGGATATTGAATCCGACGGCAAAGGGCTGCCAATTCTCCTGCGGCAATATGCCAAAATTGGCGGAAAGTTGCTCGGTTTCAACGTAGACCGGAAGTTTTCCAACGTTCTCGATGGTCTCGTGGTGGTTGATCTTCGCCAGACCGATCCCAATGTCCTCGAGCGCTATATGGGTCGAGACAACGCAGTTCGATTTAGGCGTCTGCACGCCCCGGCCACGTTCTGCTGAGAAAGCAAGCCGCTCACGCTTTTCGTCCTTTAGCGGGCCGTAGCTTTGTTTTTGCGCTGACAACAGCGCAAGCTCGCTCCTCATCCTTCAGCGCCTCGCTCAACCGTTGACCGATTGCGTCCAGCTGCTCGCCGCCCATCAACGCCTGCATCTGCTCGAAAAGTTGCCGCTCTTCCTTCCGGATGTGCGCGGAAAGCTCTCGCGCAAATGCCGACACATCGGACGAAGACATGATTTGCTCTTCCGCCTTGGCGAATCTTGTTCGCAGTACGCGATGCTCGGCGAGCAACTCCTCGATCAGAGGACGCAACGCGGAGTATGCACGAGCCGCCGGGAAGACTTCCTGCTCCTCGGCAGAAAAATGCGCCGTGATCTCAGTGCGCCCGAGTTCGACAATTTCCGTTTGCCATGCGCTCAAGTCGCTATCGGCAATGGGCGAGGCACGCTCAATTCGAACACAGAGCGCCAGCGCATGTTGATGTTGGTGCGACAACGGAACCAGATTCTTGTTCCTCAGCATCTGCACTCGGCGGTCGTACGATTTATCTGACCTGTATCTCTGGATCTTTTTCCGTCGGACCTTCTGCGGTCGCGCGTAACGTCAGCCAATCGGTGCGCACGCGCTCCCATTCCTGAATGAGCATCCCGTTTGCCTCAAAAAAGCTTCGAATGCGGTATCGCTCCCACCCGGCGACTTCTTCGAGAATCGGCGCCAGCACAGCCATGGCGCTTGTGCTCAACACCGTGCGCTTCGCGATCTGCGAAACATCCCGCGACTCCGAGACCGCGATCGTCAATCCATCGCGCGCGTTGATGTGCAGCATGACGTGAATATCCGAGCTGCCATCGCCGGTGTAAATTACGTGATCCGGCCCCGCTACCTGTTGTTCGATTAACTGGTCGAGCACGGCAACTTTTCCGTAGCCGGCTGTTGCCCGCACGATCGTGTCAATTTCTCCTGACGGCTTGTAGCGGAACTCGGTTCCGAAAATATGATCGACCGGCACGATGTCTTCGAGCGCAGACTGAATCACTTCCACCGGCGCTGCCGACAGCACATAAAAGTCAAATTCATGTGCGTCGATTCCGTTCTTGAGAATCTGATACAGCAGTTTAATGTCGCCCTTCAGGCGAATGCGTTTTCCAACTTCCCGCAAATGCTCTTTGCGCACCTTCGACTGAAATTCAGGATCGTGCAGCAGAAGATAAGCCAACTCCGCGCCTTGCTGCACCAGGTTGATCTTCGCCATTCCCTTCGCTTTGCGCTCGAACTCCTCGGTCGGAATTCCGACCAGCTCGGAAAGGACATATCCGGAATCGTTGAACGTAAGCGTCTTGTCAAAATCGCTGGCAAAAATGTAGCGTCTCAAAGGGTAATCTGCCATAAGGATTGGATTCTCCTCGCACCCTCGCGCCCCATAAAAAGATTTGATTGCGATTATAGGCGCGATCAATCTGTTGCACTTCAACTTTCCACGAATAAGCGCGACTTTTAACTCAATTCACAGGAGCTCAAAATGCAATCTCATTCCGACCGCTTCTTCGTGATCACAGGCGGGCCCGGTTCGGGCAAAAGTTCTCTGATCCATGCGCTTCGCCAACAAGGCTATGCATCTTCGATTGAGGCTGGACGAGCGATCATCCGAGATCAGGTCTCTATCTCCGGCCGCGCCCTGCCGTGGGACGATCGCGCCTTGTTTGCAGAACTCATGCTCTGCTGGGAAATGCGCAACTATCACCTGGCTGAGGAATCAAACGGCATCGTGTTTTTCGATCGCGGTGTTCCCGATGTTCTCGGTTATCTGCGGCTGACCGGTCTCGCTATTTCCGAACATATGCAAAACGCCGTCGCAAGCTTTCGTTACAATCACCGCGCCTTTATCGCCCCGGCATGGCCCGAGATTTTTACTGGCGATCTGGAACGGAAGCAGAGTCTCGACGAGGCAGTTCGAACCTATCAGTCCATGGCTTCTACTTATACCGAATTAGGTTATGAGCTGATCGAGCTTCCCCGCGTTACCATCGACGAACGGGCTGCTTTCGTCCTCGAAATGATCCGTCAGCTGTGATTCGGCAGCTCTCGCCTTTACTAAATCCGCTGCCGCGTCCAGAATAGAAAGTTCGGTTTGGGCCGGTAACGATTCCCGGGTCGATAGTAATTAAGTTGCGACCCACTCCGAAGATAATCACCGAACAGGAGCACTCATGGTGGCGACTGGCGAACTGATTCGCGCAATGAATTACGTTGACGATATGACTGCAACCCTCCGTCGCATCGCGATCTACATCCCGAACATGAACGCTGAGGAGCGCAAGCGTCTGGCCGAAGCCCTGAAGGGTGCCCAGGCGCAGATCGGCTCCGCGATCGCCGATCTGGAAAAGGCGGAGAAGTAGGTGCCGCCGGTCGAGACCATCGCCGTCATCGGCGCCGGCATCATGGGACGCGGCATCGCTCACGCGGCCGCTCTCGGCGGTTATCGCACCATCCTTGAAGATCTGCTTCCCGCCGCACTGCGCAAGGCGGAAACGGAAATTCGCTCCAATCTCGATAAGGCCGTCGAACTCGGCAAAGTCACCGCCGACGATGCCGACTCAGCTTTCCGCCGCATCGAATTTGCCGCCTCCGTGGAAGAGGCGGCGCGCGAAGCCGATCTGGTCATCGAGGCCGTTCCGGAAGAGATGGAGTCGAAGATCGAGATTTTCACGTTGCTCGACAAAATCTGCCGGCCAACCACGCTTCTGGCATCGAATACCTCGTCGCTCAGTGTGACGGAAATTGCCAGCGTGACCTATCGCGCGAAGAAATGTGTGGGCATGCACTTCTTCAATCCCGTCCACAAAATGAAGTTGCTCGAAATCGTGCGCGCCCTCGAAACCGACGACGACACGCTCTCCACCGCCGTCGAAGTCGGCAAACGCATGGGTAAAGAAGTCGTCGTCATCAGGGAATCGCCGGGATTCATCACCAGCCGCATCAATGCCATGATCGGCAACGAAGCCTTCCACATGCTGCAGGAGGGAATCGCCTCAGCCGCCGACATCGACAAAGCACTCAAACTTGGCCTGAACCATCCCATGGGCCCGTTCGAGCTGGTCGACCTCGTCGGCCTCGATACGCGCCTGAGCATCCTTGAATATCTCCACAAATCTCTCGGCGAGAAATATCGTCCCGCCCCGCTGCTGGTGCAGTACGTGAAAGCAGGACGGCTGGGAAGGAAGTCTGGGCGTGGCGTGTTCGAATACCCGGAAACAGAGACTTCCGCTCGGTAGTTAATGGCACCTATGGAATTTCGCTACGAGATCACAGCCGACGAATATGCCGCCGGCCAGAAGCTCTATTGGAAGCTGAGTGCACGCAGCAAGATCGCCCGCAACACAGCCGCGTTTATTTTGCTTGGATTGTTATTCTTCATCGTGGCTCGCAGTGAGCCCATCTTCGGGTGGCCATCCTTCATACTGAGCTTTGTTGGTATCTATTTGCTTTACGTTGGTTTTCTGAATCTTTTCCCTGGGAGGTATCTCCGAAGAGCCTTCGGCAAGTCGGGACTGGATGGAAAATCCTATGTCGCCGAGATTGACTCGCAGGGAATGAATGTCACCGGCGACGATTGTGGATGGAAAGTACTTTGGAAGGGCGTGAATGTCAAAGGAGAGGATAAGCTGGTATTTGTCGTTTTTGCTGCGAACACGATTTTTATATTCGGCAAGAAATACTTGACCCAGGATCAGCAGGATGAGTTCCGAGGTCTGGCGGGCCTCGCCAGCAATTCGCCGGAGGCACTCACAACCAAGTGAAGATTATGTGCGAGGGATATTTCCGAAGCACAGGCCTGCCAGGGTGGCGACTCTTGTTTGCTCCACTCCCTTGCTCGCCACCAGCAGATGAAAGCTCTCGCCCATGCCGGCGGGCGTGACCAGATACTTGAGTTGCAACGCAACTTTGGCGCGCTCCTGCGGCAGGCGGCAATCCTCGAAGGCATCAGCGAACTGATTCGCCTCACCAATTCCCATCAGGAACTGCGATTGCGTGATGACTTTTTCTGCACGCCAGCCATGCTTCGCGGCCGCGGCCGCCAACGCCGTGAGGTTGACATCCGCCGTGATGTCCTGCTCCCCTGGCGCTTCGTACGGATTGCCGCTCACCGAATGCTGGCGAATCGCCTTCACCGTTCCGCGATGCCGCCCTGCTAGTTGCTCCTCGCGCGTGTAGCCGTAATCGATGGCGACGAAAAATCCGCATTGGATCGCGCGCAGCGCTGCTTCCACGCATTGTTGCATTGCGAGCGGAACTTCGATGCGTTCGTCACCTTCAGGCTGCACCGAATGGCGATCCAGAAACTCGAGCTCAGCGGAAGACGCCGGAACCCAGGTTTCGATAAAGCGACCATCACGAGAGTCAATGCGAAGCGAGCCTTGCGAACTCACAATTTCGACCGGAAGCGCGTCAAAGAATTCATTGGCAAAGATGATCGTCGGAGATCCGCCGGCTTCGGCTGCGTCCTTGGCCAGCATCACCTTTCCCGATTCGATGTGCCGCTTCAGCGTATGCTCAATCCGCGCGCGCAGTGCTGGCGAGCGCTCTACCAGAACATATTTCATGGCGCGAAAGAATTCGGGAAACTTTTTCTCCGACCAGTCCAGCACATCCTGCGCAAAAAGCCCGCGCCCCGGGCCGAGTTCCACCAGTCGGATCGAATCAGGACATCCGAGAACTCGCCACATCTCGTCAAATTGGCGTGCCATCAGACGGCCGAAAACAGCGTGGACGTCGCTCGAGGTGTAGAAATCTCCGGCTTTGCCAAATTGCGCTGCATTTCGCGAGTAGTAGCCGAATTCCGCGTCGTAGAGGCACATCTCCATATAACGAGAGAAGGGAATTGGGCCACGCTCACTGATCTCGCGTTCAATTTTCCGGCGCAGTTCGTTCACAAATCCTTCTTCTCGGTGTTTTGCGTTTGCGAACCTGCGCGATCTTCGTCTTGAAGTGACCTTCGACCTTCCTCTTGTCGCAACTTTCGGTCCTGCGGTGTGCGGATGAACATCTCGACGAAGTAATCATGCAGCGCGTCGTAAAGCTGGCGCTGGAATCCCCACTCAAACTGAGGATCGTCGAGGTCGCGCGGATGCAGTTCGAAATAATAGGTGTGGACAGGGATCGTTGAGTCCTTAAACTGGATGATGACTTCCACGCCGTCGCCCTTGGCGCGTGCCGAAAAATTCAGCAGCGGATGCTCATAGAGCCGTAACTGGGCGAGCACGCGGTCCAGTCGGGAGTTGATCGCTTCCGCCACACCGCGATTCTAGCCGAATAACGAAAACGTTCACCACAAGGGCCACAGCGGATCTCTCAGAAAATAATGCCCCCACGCCTCCGGGGAGGAGCGTGGGGGCACCCGGGTAACGTTCAGGCGAGGGGTCTCAAGTCCCGCCTTACATCTGATCAGAAATACGCAGAAGGGTCCCGAAAAGTTCCCCACTGGCATATATCACGTTAGACCCTGCGAACGCGAAAAAGGTTAGCTGCAGGCAACGCAGGTTGCACCGTGCTGCTTTCCGCGCGTTGACAAAGTTTGACCTGCAGAATTGTTATTGTTTTTACTGCGCGGGTTTTTCCTTCGGTCGCTCGTAGGCCTTTTGCAGATATCGCCGCGCTTCTTCGAGAGCGTTGAAAGTATTGTCGTTGGTCTGCAACGCCTGCCGATATTCGTTGATCGCGCGCTCGCGCTGGCCGGTGATATCGAAAATCTTGCCCAACTGGATGCGGCTCCAGACTTCGGTCCAACGCGGGTCGCCATCGCCATTGAGCGAGGCTCGATAGGCGTTCGCGGCCGACTGATAATTCCGCTGGAGATAAAACACCTCGGCAATGCGATAGTGGGCCAGCGAACTGTTCTTGTTGAGATCGAGCGCCTTGTTGAATTCACTTAACGCGCCGGTAAGATCACCCTGTTGCTGCAATGCCTGGCCGCGCAGCACCGAAGCGCGCAGCTTTATATCGCTGGTGTTGGTCAGTACATGATGATCGGGATCGATCGAGATGCGGCGCGGACGTCCGAAGGTTTCGACCGAAAATGGCGAAGTCGTTCCCACCACCTCAATCGATTTGTTCTCCGTTTTTCCATCAGTATCGACGCGTAAATCCACGGGCATGCGGAACAGATCCAGATCCTGCGAAATTTCTCCCGTGACACGGAATCCGGGAGTCTTGGCTTCCTTGGGATTCTGCGCCGCTACTCCTCCCAGCCGATACGTCGTGTACTTAAGCTTGAATTCGGGTGCTCCCGTCGAGTCCAGCCATTGTGAGAAGAACCAGGTCAGCTGGTCACCATAATTCTTCTCGGCAATTTCACGGAAATCATCGGTCGTCGCCGATTTCCCGGCATATTGCGAAGCAAACTCCCGCATGGTCTTGTTGTATTTGTCTTCGCCCATCACATAGCGCAGCATGTGCAGGATCATTCCTCCCTTGTCGGTCGCCAGCGACTGAAATTCGGTGGAGTAAAGATCGAGCTTGGCTGAACTCGAAAGAGGAACGGTATCATAGGCCAGCGCGCCCACAGACATATCCTTGACCGCTTCTTCCAGTCCTGCGACGCCAGCGGCGTTTTCAATGTACATCGCCTCCGAATAGCGCGAGAATCCATCGCTCAACCACCAGTCATCTTTCGCCGCGGGGCTCACCGAAACTCCCCACCATTGATGGGCCAGGGCATTGGCCAGCAACTGATAATTGGTTTTCTCCGTGATCGAAGCCGAGCGCAGCCCAGCAATTTCGGGAGCCCAGGCGTACGGGACCGTATCGTCGGGCAATTCCACCACATTCAGTTTCTGCGAAGGCGGCAATCCGTAAAGCGTGATGAAAAACGTAAACTCCTGCACGGCCGTCGTGGTATATGTCGGCGCCAGGCTCTGATGCGACGGCTTGAAGTACACATGCAAATCCAGGCCCGCATCGTCGCTCTTGTACTCCTGAAACACTCCGGCAACAATCGTGCCAGGGAAGCTCGGCTTGTCAGCGACGAACGTGTACGTCTTCGTCGGCAGCGGACTCGCGTTGGGTTTGTTAGAAGCGGGGTGCTCCGTCGAGGTTTCTGTGCCGCTCCCGATCACGATCATGTGCGCCGGCAGCGTGATGCTGATCGTCGATGTAAATCGATTCAGTCCGAAGCCGCTCACCGGAAACCAGCGACCGGCATAGAGAAGATAGCTCGTATCGTCACCGATGTAAGCCAGCTTCAGTCCCGGAACAGGGCTGTTGTCCGCATTTTCCAGTTGACCTTCGTATTCGAAGATCAGCGTGGTTTGCGAGTCTTTCGAAAGTCCCTCGGGAAGGGGCACGCGCACAGTCGAATCCTGCGTAACCCGCTCGGCTGAAAGCATCTGCCCCTTGTCGTCGGTCACCTTGGTGACGCGCAAGTCGTTATGCAGTTCGAACACGGCAACGCTCAGGTCCTGCAAGGCCGTAAACTTCACCTTGGCGCGAGCCGTAATCTGGTGGAGATGTGGGTCAAGTTCGGCGTCAATCTGGTAGTCGTCGACGCGCAGATGTGCCTTTTCCGCGGCCTGGGCCGGCCGCGCAAAGGTACACAACAGGGTGAGGGCGAAAAAACTCGCCAGGACGCAACGAGCGCGCCGGTCAGTGGGCATGCGGGAGGACTCCAGGAAATGATAACCCATTTTCTATGATGAAGATTCTGACGCAAAAGATGTAGGGAACACAAGGTTTCGCGGCACTTGTCAGGATTCTGTCACTTCGAGCAACCTGAGCCGGGAGCAAGAAATTCGGACGGTGGTGCGGTTTCGCCCGGGCACGAGGGCCGGATGCCTCCGTAATCCCGTTGTGCTCCATGAGCACAGGCTCGCTGGCACGTTTTGGCGAGTTGGCTGGCCTTTCGGTACGGCCAAATCGCGCCCAGTGTCAGGATCGGCGCTGCAGGCGATTTTCGCCCGACGTGAGCTCGGTCACAATGCCTGACGCCCATGAAGCATGCCGAGGATGATTTCTGCTGCCCGGTCGGCCGGATGTTGCGCGGCCCCGGCCAGCCCCTCCCCGCGCAGCCGGGCTTTCACGCGGCCCAGCCCCGCAAGCATACGAGCCCGCACCGGGCCGTCGGGCAGGATTTCGTTGAGCTTCAAGACCACGTTCTGCGCCGTGAAGTTGTGCTGCACGAGTTCCGGAACGACTTCTTCGCTTTCGTTTTCAAATCCGGCAATCAGATTCACCATGGCAAATCGCGGAACCTTTACCCGCGGCTTGCCCAGTAGATATGTCAGCGGGGAAACGCGATAGACCATCACAAACGGAAGATTCATCATCGCCGCTTCAACCGTCGCCGTGCCGCTGGCGATGATTCCGGCGCGGGAGTGGTAGAGCGCAGGAAGGGATTCGGGAACGAGATGGATGTTGGGGATCTCGCTTCTGTCGTCGCCCCATTTGTCCAGGGATATTTGATTGTAGAGAAATTGGGAATCAAGTGTGGGAGCAACCGGCAGGACATACTCACAGTCGCTCCGCAGCAGTGCTGCGTCAACCATCGTAGCCAGGTTCATCCGCACTTCTTTCACGCGGCTTCCGGGCATCAGGGTGATCCATTGTTTTGATGGATTCAGGTTGAATTGTTTGGCATAGTCTTCGCGATTGATCGTGGGATACGGTAATTCCGCCAGGGGATGGCCGACGAAGGTCGCATCCACGCCGCGGTCGCGGTAGAACTTTTCTTCGAATGGAAAAATCACCAAAGCTTTGTCGATGCAATCGCGAATCAGGCGGACGCGGCCTTGCCGCCACGCCCAGAATTGCGGCGCAACATAATACACAGTTGGAATCTCGCGCTTCTTCATCTCACGCGCCACGCGCCAGTTGAACGCAGGCGAGTCGATCACGATGGCGAGATCGGGCTTGCGACGGTCGGCTTCGCGGATCAAGTGCTGGTAAAGTCCCCAGATTTTTGGCAGATGACTGAGGATTTCCGTAATTCCAACGACAGCAAGATCTTTGGCGTCCGCAACAGTGTCGCATCCCGCGGCACGCATGCGCTCACCGCCGACGCCGAAGAATTGGATTGAAGGGTCGAGGCGGCGCAGGGCGTCGATGAGTTCAGCGCCATACATTTCGCCAGAGGCTTCCCCGGCCGAGATCAGGATCCTCACCGTGAAATCCCTCGCGATGCCCGGGATTTCTGCAGCGAGTCACATTTTCTGCAAGCCGTCACTTGATTTCCACTTGGTCGATTTCGAAATCAAACTTGCGCGGCGTTTGAGCGGAAACGAAGGCGAGTCCGGACAGGTCTTCGCCACTGGTCTCGAACGTTGTGAACGGGAAAGAATATTGCTTCCACTCTGTGCCGGCAACGAATGTCGTCATGGCGGGCATTCCATTTTGACCGGATCGTGCTTGGGTCAGCACAACGAGCGTATAGGTCTGTCCGTCTCCTTTGGCCCAGAAGCTGATTTGTTTCTTGCTCGATAGATTTGCCGGTTCCATCGGCGCTGATCCTGGGGAGAACATCGCTCCAGCCCAGGGAAACTGCGCACCGGAAACAACTTCGCCGGTGACGTGCAACGCTCCCTTGGACCCATTCGCGCCAGGTTCCGCAACTTCCATGTAAGCCTTCGATTTGCCACCATTCATGGCGTCGCTGCTGACCATCCAGGAGCCATAATTGGCCGCGACTTTGCCATCGTCGAAGGTGCTCACAATGCCAGACTCCGATCCCGCCGGCGGCGGAGGCAAGGGTGGTTTCGCCGCGTCGCCGGACGCGCCAACCACCGTGAGCGCGACCGTGCTGGTCTGATCCGAACTTGGCCCGACCATAAGATCAAACACTCCGGGTTCGACCACTCGATGCATATCAACGTTCAGCATCGAGACCATGTTCGGAGTCACGGTAAACTCGACCGTCTTTTTTTCGCCTGGCTTCAAAGTGATGCGCTCAAATCCCTTCAACTGCATGACCGGACGCGTGACTGAAGCGACGCGCTGATGAATGTAGAGCTCCGGAACTTCGTCGCCTTCACGCGAGCCCGAGTTGCTGACGTCGATGCTGACTTTAGCCGTTCCGCCCGACTGAATTTGTGCGGGCTCGACGCGCAGATTCTCGAAACGGAATGACGTGTAGCTCAATCCATAGCCGAAAGGATAAAGCGGCTTGCGCGTGCTGAACGCGTACGTGCGATTGGCCGACGGCTTGTGATTGTAGAAGTCCGGTAGATCGCCCACGGAGTGCGGAAACGTAATCGGCAACTTTCCACCCGGATTGACATCGCCGAAAAGAACACTGGCCGCGGCCGTACCGCCTTCCTGGCCGAGATACCATCCTTCGAGAATCGCCGGAACATGCTCTGCAATGTAGTTGATGGAGAGCGGTCGGCCGTTGATCAGCAACACGACGGTGGGCGTGCCGGTTTCGACTACGCCCTTGACCAGATCGTTCTGCGCTCCGAGAAGATCGAGAGAGTCGCGGTCTCCAAGGTGATTTTCAGCCCAGGCTTCGCGATTCGTGGATTC
Organism: Candidatus Sulfotelmatobacter sp.; assembly: GCA_030040965.1. Classification (GTDB taxonomy): domain Bacteria; phylum Acidobacteriota; class Terriglobia; order Terriglobales; family Acidobacteriaceae; genus Sulfotelmatobacter. The sequence goes on from JASHOT010000034.1 coordinate 13,854, forward strand.
GTTTTCGCCGACCACAAGGATAGCCACGTCAGCCTTGCGGGCAACCTCCACCGCGGCCTTTACACTTTCTTGCTGCGTAGCGGGATCGATCAGCTTCACATTGTTGGCGAACCATCCATGCCAGTCGGGCTTGGCATCGGTAATTTGGCAGCCTTCGGCATAAACCACGTTCGCCTTATTCCCCACGCGATCCTTGATGCCCTGCAAAATGCTGATTGAGTGTGAGGGCATGCGGCTATAGCCGCCGAGATGAATGCCTTCGGCATTCGGCCCGATCACGGCAATAGTCTTGAGTTTCGTCAAATCGAGCGGAAGAAGATTCTTATCGTTCTTCAGCAGCACGATCGCCTTCTGCGCGGTCTTCAGAGCTAAGGCACGATGCTCCGCACTGTTGGTGACCTTTTCGGCGTAGTCCGGATCGACATAAGGATTGTCAAAAAGGCCGAGGCGGAACTTGGTAGCCAGAACACGCGCGACGGCCCGGTTCAATTCAGATTCCGGAACGTTGCCCTGTTTCACCTGCCAGAGCAGCGTGCGGTACACGGAACCGTCGGAGAGGTCGTAGTCCACGCCGGCCGAGAGCGCCAGGCGGGCGGCGTCGGCGTTGTTGGCCGCGACATGGTGCGTATTGACCAGCATCTGCAGTCCGTCGCCATCGGATGTGACGTAGCCCCTGAATCCCCACTCCTGGCGCAGCACGCGGTCGAGCAGCCAGTGGTTGATGTGGGAAGGAATGCCGTCGATTTCGTTGTACGAGGCCATGACGCTGCCGGCCCTCGCCTCCTCGACGGCAGCCTGAAACGGGACCAGAAAATTCTCGCGAATGATGCGCTCGGAATAATTTCCGGGAGCGGTATTCGTGCCGCCTTCCGGTTGCCCGTGAACTGCGAAGTGCTTCGCGGTCGCGACCACATGATGGCGGTCGATGAAGAACGTATCGCCTTGCAGTCCGGTGATGGCGGCCACGCCCATGCGCGAAGCCAGAAACGGATCTTCGCCGTAAGTTTCTTCCGTGCGTCCCCAGCGCGGATCGCGGGCGATGTCGAGTACTGGAGTAAAAACCTGGCCCGCGCCGGCCGAACCCGCCTCTTCGCCGGCAGCGGTGAATACCTGGTGAACGAGTTCCGGATCCCACGTGCTGGCCAGACTCAGCGCCTGCGGAAAGCTGGTGCTGCCATATTCCATGTAACCGTGGAGCGCCTCGCCCATAATCAGCGCCGGAACGCCGAGGCGCGTCTTCTCATGCAGATAGCGCTGAATACCGTTGCGCAGGATAGCGGCCTTACGCGGCGGGAATTCGAGGTCCGGGTCCCACCAGCGATTCAGCACTGCGCGTGCGGATTCGGTGGTGTAAGTTCCGGTGGAATCGATGATCTCGGTTTCGCGCCGTCCGCCGCCGCAAATCTGCTCGACTTTTTCTTCCAGCGTCATGCGCGAGAGCAGGTCAGCGACGCGGTCGTCAATGGAGAGCGCAGGATTTTTATACTTCGGAGTGTTCTCTTGCGCTGCCGCCTTCGCTGTCTTGTCTTGTGAGGTTGTGGGAAGGGAAACGAGCGTGATGAGACCAATAACCGTGCAGAGGAGAATATCGATTTTTTTCATCGGAAGAGATGTCCTCCGTGGGGATGGATCATGCTACTCCAAGATACGGGAACGTGTCAGCGGGAGTTCCGAGGATCGCCGCGAAACGGATGATATGTGAATCTTTTCGCGGGGATTGTCAAAGCCGCTAGCCGATGGGCTTCGCCAGCGGGACATGGTGCGGATTCTGCTCCAGCCAACGTCTGGAGTTCTTGAAATCGGATTTGACGTTCGGGGACAGGTGGCGGGACCAATCGGACTTGCTTTCGCCGCGCTCGGTCGCGAATTTTGCCAACGCATATCCGAAAACCGGTTCCGGCAGGTACCCAAGTCGGTTCATGGACCATCCGATTTTTTGATCGTTCTGAAATTGCTTGAATCGAGCCGCGGAGTTCGCCGTGAAGATCCCGAGACCCAGGAATACAGTGAGCAGGTCCGTCATGGGCTCGTGGTCCGTGGTTGAACTCATGAGGTTCCCACCAAGCAGGATCACATGCCCGAGCTCGTGCGCCGCGGTTGCCACAAGCATCATGGGATCTCCCAACAAGCTGCTGCGGAGAGCTACATGCATGCGCGCATCTGACTCGTCGCCGGACTCGTCGGAACGGTGTGCGTGCAGGTAGAGACCCGCGGCCCGCGGCCCGCCGTCACTACTCCAGTGTGGGAGCATCTCACGAAGTTCATCCGTCTCGTCGGGAAATATCCGCAGCTCTATCGATCTGCGGTCTACCTGCATGTAGGCACAAACTCGGGTGAAAAGATGCTCTACGGCCTCAGGAGATTTGTCATAGCGGTCGGGGAAATCCTCGGCGGTTGGTTCGACAACTTTGGCTTCGAGCATGCGGCGGCGGCCCAGGGATTTCTCCAGCCGGCGGAACCCATTGTTGACCCATCGACACTCTTCCTCGCTGATAGGTAGTTTTGCAGAAAAGCCGAACATGTTGGTCTTGCATACTACTCTAAGGCTGGCTACGGGGCGAGACTTCTTGGCGACTGCCTTGACTTTCCTCCAGCGAGCTAAACGTCTGGTGGCGAGTTAGGGCATGGTCACCGTCTAATCATCCGCGCTGACGGTCGACTCGCCGGCATTGGCGGGCGAGGGCGCCCGCCCCACATTCTCGATCTCCTGATCTTTGTATTGCAGTTGATACAGCTTGTAGTAAATGCCGCGCTGGGCAAGGAGCTCCTGGTGCGTGCCCATTTCGCGCACCTTGCCCTTGTGCATCACGATAATTTTGTCGGCGCGCTGGATGGTCGACAGGCGATGCGCAATGATCAGCGACGTGCGCCCTTCGACCATGTGCGCCAGCGCATCGCGCACGCGGAATTCGGTCTCCGTATCGACGCTCGACGTGGCTTCGTCGAGGATCAGAATTTTCGGCTCGTGTGCCAGCGCGCGGGCAAACGAAATGAGCTGCTTCTGGCCGGTGGAAAGCGTCGATCCGCGCTCCCGAACATCTTCGTCGAATCCTTTGGGCAACGCGCGGATGAAATCCGCCAGATTCACATCTTCGGCTGCGCGCTGGATGTGTTCGTCGCGAATGCGATCGGTGCCGAGCCGGATATTTCCACCAATCGTTCCTGTGAACAGGAACGGATCCTGCAGCACCACGCCAAAGCGGCCGCGCAAGTCGGCGAGATCCATGTCTTTGACGTCCACGCCGTCGATGCGCACCGCGCCCTTCTGCACGTCATAGAACCGGAGCAGAAGCGAGATAAGCGTTGTCTTGCCCGCGCCGGTGTGTCCGACGATGGCAACCGTCTCGCCGGGCTCAATCGTGAATGTGACGTCGCGCAGGACCCAGTCGGGAGTCGGTTGAGTTTCATTGCCGTTGGTGGAGGAATGCGCTGCCGACCCTTCGGGTCGGCTTGGACGGCCGAGGGCGGACGTCCCTACATGGCTCTTGCCGTCTCCATCCGTCGTGCCGTCCTTCGCCATATCTCGATACGCGAACCACACGTGGTCGAACTCGATGCGGCCGGGGCCGGATGGGGTCTTGATCACGGCTGGCGTTACTACATCGACCGGAGTATCCAGCAGCTTGAAGATGCGTTCGCTCGCCGCCATCGCCGACTGCAGAATGTTGTACTTCTCGCTGAAGTCCATGATGGGGCGGAAGAATCGCATCGCATATTGCGTGAATGCGATGAGCACACCGAGCGATGCGACCGCGGCCACGCGATGAATTCCAAAATGAGGATGAAACGTGAAAGCCAGCGACGTCGACGAGATCTTGCGAATCACGTCCTGCCCGCCAAACCAGAACACGCTGGCAATGGCGATTGCAGAAAAGAAATCAACCACGGGGTAATAAACCGCGTAAGCGAGAATCGCGTCCTTGTAGGCGTCCATGTGAGCGCGATTGATCTCAGAAAATCGCTGGTAGGCCTTGCGCTCGCGGTTGAAAAGCTGCAACACGACCATTCCGCTCACGTGCTCCTGCAGATAGGAATTAATGCGCGCGATCGCAATGCGGATGCGGCGGTAAGAGTCGCGAACCTTGTCGCGAAAAATCTTGGTCGCCACCACAATCAGCGGCAGCACGGCGAAAGTGATCAGCGCCAGCTTCCAGTTCATCGCTAGCATGACGCCGAGAATCCCGGCGAGCACGAAGAAGTCCTCAAAGATGGAGACGACGCCGGACGTAAACATTTCGTTCAAGGCGTCGACGTCGGTGGTGACGCGCGTGACCAGCCGTCCCACAGGATTCCTGTCGTAAAAAGCGACGTGCATGCGCTGCAGGTGGCGGAAAATCTGGCTGCGCAGATCGAACATGACCTTTTGTCCGGTCCACTGCATGAAATAGGTCTGCAGAAACTCCAGGATGAAAGTGAATACGAGCAGCGCGAAATAGATGGCGGCAAGCTGGACCATACCGTGCATCGGGCGCGGATCGAGCCAGCTCCATAAGCCCGACTGCGCGGCGGGAACAGGAGCAAGATAGCGGTCGACCGCAACCTTGATAAGGTACGGGCCGAGCACATCAGCAAATGATTTCAGGATGATCGAAGCGATGGCAATTCCCACCTGCCATCGATATGGGCGCAGGTAAGTCAGCAGCCGCCGCATCAGGCGGCTGTCATACGCCTTACCTAATACTTCTTCGTCCTGAGCCATCTTTTCGAATCGGCAATACCTGCGCCGTGTGATGCAGAGCTCAAACAGCGCACGGAGCCCTCGAACAGGGTACCTTAAATAGATGGCGAACGCGTCGTGGAGGATGGAAAAGCTTTGTAACTACGAACGAAACAGCCTTTGTAATAATGATCTTCGTCGATGATCAGGGAGGGAATTGGTTTCCGTGCCGCTCGGGATTTACATTTCCGTGCCGTTCTGCAAAACCAAGTGCAGCTATTGCAACTTCGCGTCTGACGTGTTTTCGCGTGCCGTATTTGACCGCTATGTCGATCGCGTCTGTGCGGACATTGCCAATGGGCGTGAGACTGGCGCGAAGATGGGCGGAGTCATCGAGAGCGGAGTGGATTCGATTTATCTTGGCGGCGGAACGCCAACCGTACTCGCGCCCGATCAGCTGAAGAGAATGTTTGCCGCCGTGCACGCCGAGTCCGATGTGCGGCCGGACGCAGAAATCACGGTCGAGTGTGCCCCGGGAACTCTGACGCCGGAAATGCTCGACGCGCTTTTTGAGTGCGGCGTGAATCGCGTCAGCCTTGGTGTGCAGTCGTTTGTCGACGCCGAGGCCGCTGCCGTCGGCCGGCTGCACAAACGAACGCACGTGGTTGAGGACATCGCACACCTGCATGCCGCAGGGATTACAAACATCAATGTCGACCTGATCGCCGGACTTCCGCACCAGACGGCGGAAAGCTGGCACGTTTCGCTGCAAGAAGCGATCGCGACCGGCGTGCCGCATGTGAGCGTCTACATGCTTGAAGTCGACGAAGATTCCCGCCTGGGGCGCGAATTGATTGCCGGCGGCACGCGCTATCACGCGCATTTTGTCCCCGACGAAGACGCGACTGCGGATTTCTATCTTGCCGCCTGCGAAATGCTGAATGCAGCGGGAGTTCTGCAGTATGAGATTTCCAACTTTGCTCGAGCGGGATTCGAATCGCGGCACAACCTGAAATATTGGACGCGACAACCATATCTCGGCTTCGGTGTCGACGCCCATTCCATGCTGATTTCCGTCGAGCCTGGGTTGGACGCGATCCGGCTAGCTTCCGCGGACCTTCTGGAAAACTATGTCGCTGGCGCGCCTCTGCAAAGAACCGTCGTATCTCGCGAGATGGCTCTCGAAGAAAACTTCTTCCTTGGATTGCGTTTGAATCGCGGCGTCGACTTGCGCGACATTGCTGATAAGTTCGGTTGCGATGCGGTCGCCGAGTTATATCCCACGATCAAACAACTGCAAGCAGATGGCTTACTGGACGCCGCGGCAAATGTCGTCCGATTGACTCCACGCGGCCGATTGCTCTCGAACGAAGTTTTTCAGTCGCTGCTGACAACTTCCTAGGTGTTCGCAAAAACGAATTCACCATGGAGGAGCGCGGCGCATGTAGAAAAACGTCTCTTTGATCCTCTGTGCCCTCTGTGGTGGTCGGGTTTGCCGAACCATCCGGTCGGTTGGGAGATTATCGGCGATCTAACATTTCCCTAGTATTTATGCAGGGATCCGACACCTGTATATTTGTTCCGCCGGTAACTTCTGCTCCTTCCTCAAGCTATGTTCTAATCGAATTTCAAAGTCGCGACAGCTCTGTGGGTCCGCGCGATGGGAACAGCGGAGGAACCTTGGACTTCCAACTCAACGAAGAACAACTGCAGTTGAAGAAGAGCGTTCGCGAGTTCGCCGAGCGTGAGATCAAACCCCACGTCATGGAGTGGGACGAGGCCGGCGAATTTCCATTGGCCACGATCAAGGAGCTGGGCAAGCTGGGCCTGATGGGAACAATTTTTCCGCAGGAGTACGGCGGCGCGGGCATGGGATACGTCGAGTACGTGACTGCCGTCGAGGAACTTTCGCGCGTTGATGGATCGGTCGGCATCATCGTCGCCGCCCACACCTCGCTCTGCACCAATCACATTTTTCTCGCCGGTAATGAAGCACAAAAGCAAAAGTACGTCAGCAAACTCGCGACGGGTGAGTTTATCGGCGCCTGGGGCTTGACCGAACCGTCCTCTGGATCAGACGCCGGCAGCGCACGTATGACCGCCGTTCGCCGTGGAAAAAACTGGGTGCTGAACGGCACCAAGACTTTCTGCACCAACGGCCACTACGCCGACGTGATCGTGGTGCTGGCCGTGACCGATCGCACGGCGCACACGCACGGCATCTCCGCATTCATCGTAGAAAAAGACACGAAAGGGTTTCGTCCCGGCAAGAAAGAAAACAAGCTTGGCCTTCGCGCCAGCGATACGGCCGAGTTGATCTTCGAAGACTGCGTCATCCCCGCCGAAAACCTGCTGGGCGCCGAAGGCCAGGGATTTCCTGATTCCATGCGCATCCTCGATGGCGGACGCATCTCCATTGCCGCACTTTCGCTCGGCATGGCCGAGGGCGCTTACGAAGCGGCTTTGAAGTATTCCAAGCAGCGCCGCCAATTTGGCAAGGCCATCAGCGACTTTCAGGCCATCCAGTGGAAGCTTGCCGACATGGCGACCGAGATCGATGCCGCCATGCTGCTGACCATGCGTGCCGCGTCCATGAAAGACGCTGGCCTGAAGACCACACAGGAGTCGTCGATGGCGAAGCTCTACGCCAGCGAAGTTGCGGTCAAGTGCGCCAACGAAGGCGTACAGATTCACGGTGGCTACGGCTTCATCAAAGATTATCCCGCGGAAAAGTTCTACCGTGATGTGAAACTGTGCACCATCGGCGAAGGGACCAGCGAAATTCAGAGATTAGTGATTGCGCGGCAGCTGCTGAGGGATTGACTATCGCTTGGCCTTGAGCCAGAGCTGCCACACGAACAATCCCCAATAACTTGTCGCCAGGCTCACAAACAGGCATGTCAGCAGGATATGGCCCAGAACGAACATTTTTCCCTTCGGCCAATCTTCGTGGGAAAAGTAGAACGCATCGACCAGAATGCGAGCGGTCCAGTAACTCGCAATAAAACAAGCCAGGCCCAGGGCAGCGCGGTCGCCGCGAAGCAATTCGCCGTGTAGCACGAACGTCAGCACGCCAAAGGCGATGATCGTGAGAACGGTGAAACTTCCCTGAACCCAAAGCAGCTTGCGGTTAAACGGCATGAGCTGCGCCAGGTCCTTCTTCCACTGCAGCCGCGAGGGCACCTGAAAGCTCGCGGCGAGAATCACAAAATGCCCGGCTCCGGCCAGCCAGAGGATGAGATCGAAACACCGTTCTACGAGCGAGTTCGTCATAGAGCCCCGATCGCGTGCATGAACGGCAGAATGACGCGATGCACAAACGGCGGGTGAAACAGCCAGAAGGCTGGCGCCGCTGTTACCACCACTGTGAATATCCGGGCCGGAAATTCTTTTTCCAGTCCAATTCGCTTTGCCAGTGCCGATCGCTCGAATAGAACTCCGAATCCTTGCAGCAGAAAATACGCAGTCGGAAGGCCGTATCCACCGCGTGCTGGCAACGAAATCACAAGGTCGTGGATTAGTCCGGATGCGAAGAAGACCGACAAACCGGCGATCGCGGGGCCGGCACGCCTCTGCAGCGGCCGGAAGATGAATTCGTGAGCCACCTGGCGGAATCCGAGATTCCAGCGGCTGCCCCAGAACTCACTCAGGTTTTTCGAGACGATCGGCTTCGACATGATCGGTTCGGCATCGATTCCCATCACTTGCCACAACAGAGCATTCAAGTGAAAGCTGCCGAAATGTAGAAGAAAGATCAGTCCTAGCAAGCCGCTCCATCCACGCAGCAAAGATTGCCCGGCTGGAATCCGGCGCGCGACGATCCAGAACAGCGCAGCCCCGAAAAAAGTCTTGGTCGCGGCCCAGACCCACACTTGTACGCGCGGTCGCTCGACGCGCCGCGACGCATCGAGGAAGCTCTCCGCGTCCATGCCTGGCCAAGCCAGCAGATAGGCGACTGATCGCGCACTTGCGTGCGGAACTCGCTCGCGGGCTTGCCACCATGTCATCCACTTCAGGCCGGCGAAGATTGCGATCGACAGCATCCACATGAACGCCCAGGCCGGCATCTGATCGTGCATGCAGTACCGAAAGATGATTGCGAGGAAAGGAAGCGCGAGCAGCGGAAGGCGTCCGATCCATGACGTCCCCTTCGTCGTCGGTGCAACCCCGGCTTGGGTAATGGTGTTCACGGTGCCTTTCCGGTTTTCAATCTATCCCGAAGCAGAGACGCGGGCAATGAACGCAGGTAATTCGTCACGGATGGAGGTTTCGGCGCCACCGATGACTTCAGCTTGCCAGTCGGCTCTACAATACCGTTGGGTCGACAAGTTCCCGGACCCCGCTTTCAGCGCATTCACTCATGTTCATCATCCACGGCGTTTATCGTTGGTGGCCCAAGCGGGTCGCATTTCGCAACGACTATTGCCGGTCGTGTGAAGCGCCGCGACGCGCCATCGCCACGCGCACCTTCGACGTGGGCCATATTTTCTGGATCCCGCTTGTCCCGGTCGGATTCTGGAAGCACTGGTCGTGTGCCACCTGCCGCCGCGATCCGCATGCTCCCACCGGCACCCGGCGTGTCTTCAAATGGATTGGGTTGGTTTGCCTGATTCTGCTGGCAATCCTGTTCTGGGCAACGCCGATCAATTCTGAATTTGGAACTACGTCCTGGGCCTTGCGCATCCTGCCCACTGGCGGCGCGATCGCGCTTTTTATTCATTTGCTGGTTATGCCAAGTGAGCCGTCGCTGCGTGAAAGGCTCGATAGCATTCCACCCGCGAACGATACCGTTTGCCCTTTTTGTGAAACACCGCTGATGGCTGGCACAGAAATGCAATGGTCCTGTCCCGCCTGCGGCATAGTGAGGCATTAAAGCTTTGTATTAAAGCGCGGTATCAGAGTCTGCCATTAACGTGCGCTGGCAGCCGCGTTCGACGGTGCATTCCATTCTTCTCCAACGAATTGGCCTGCTGCTTTACACTGTTCCTTTGAGCACCGTTCACGAAATCCATCCGTGGGTTGAATCCGTGCGCTCCGGCGACGCCCGTGCCCTCGCACGCGCTATTTCTACCGTCGAGAATCGTGCGCCCGGATGGTCGGACCTGCTGAAAGCGTTATTCCCGCACTCGGGCAGGGCTCGCGTCGTCGGTCTGACCGGCGCACCCGGAGCAGGGAAGAGCACGCTGGTCGATCAGTTGGCGCGGCTCTATCGCAAGCAGAAGAATCCCCACTCAAGCCGCAACGAACACGTCTCGAAGGGGGCACTCGAACGCCTGGAAAAGGACGAGAATTACACCGTCGGAATTATCGCGGTCGATCCCACCAGTCCGTACAGCGGAGGCGCGATTCTCGGTGATCGCATCCGCATGCAGGAGCATTTCGCCGACCCGGGAATCTACATACGCAGCATGGCCACTCGCGGGTCGCTCGGTGGCCTCGCCCGAGCCACAGCCGATGTCGCGACTGTCCTCGACGCTTCCGGTCGCGACGTGATTCTGATCGAGACCGTCGGCGTGGGCCAGGATGAAGTCGATATCGTGCGCCTGGCCGACATCACCGTCGTGATTCTTGTTCCTGGTATGGGCGACGATGTGCAGTCGATCAAAGCCGGAATCATGGAGATCGCCGACATTTTCGTGATCAACAAAAGCGATCATGCCGGCGCCGAGCGCGTGGAGCGCGAGATTCGGGCGCTGCAGTCTTTGTCGGGTCAACATGATAAAAGACACGATGGATGGACTCCGCCGATTGTGAAAACGGTCGCGAGTGAAGGAAAGGGTGTGGAGGAACTATCTGCGGCGATCGGCCAGTACGAAGCCTATCTGGGAAAAGACAATCGCGCCTTGAGAAAGAGCGTCGAGAACTGGCAGGAGCGCCTCATCGAGATGCTGCGCGACGCCATGCTCGAAAAAGCCCGAGCGCAGCTCGGCGACGGAAATCTGGGCCGGCTCGCGAAAGAAGTGGTCGAGCACAAACGCGATCCGTACACGCTGGTGGAGGAGATCACCTCGGACGCACGGAAGCGTTGATTCCTGGAGTATGGAATTCGCCAAGATTATCGGCCTATGCATTTTGGCTGCCATCGGATATGGAATCGTCCATGACCAGGTCACCGCGCGCATATGCGTCGAGTATTTCACGGTATTTCATGCGCCGATTCTGGGGGTGCGGAGTCGCCTCTCCTTGCTTTGGGCTGGGGAGTGATTGCGACTTGGTGGGTGGGAGCACTGCTGGGTGTCCCGTTGGCTGTTGTAGCTCGAGCGGGATCCCCGCCTCGGCTTATGGCATCCGATCTCCTGCCGATGATAAGGTCGCTTTTCATCGTGTTGGCGGCCTGAGCTTTCTGCGCCGGGATTGCTGGTTATTTTCGAGGCACCATTCCGACATATATGGCCCTGCTACTTCCTTCTGAACTGCACCGGCGCTTTGCCGCGGATTGGTGGGCGCACAACGCGTCCTACGGCTCTGGGTTCGTGGGTGGAATGGTGCTGTGGATTGTAGCGTTCCGCAGGCGCCTTAAGGCAAGACAGGGAGAAATGGTGAACCATGTTTCAGATTGATCATCTCGGCATTGCGGTGAAGTCGCTCGACGCGGCGAAAGCAATTTATGAAAAGCTCGGCCTAAGCGTCTCGCCCGAAGAGACCGTCGCACACGAGCAGGTGCGGCTGGTGATGGTTCCAGTCGGCGAGAGCCGGCTCGAGCTGCTCGAAGCCACGTCGGAGAATTCCACGATTGCAAAGTTCATTGCCAAGCGCGGTGAGGGATTGCACCACGTTTGCCTGAGAGTCCCCGATCTGCCGGCCGCCGTGTCGCGACTGAAAAAAGACGGTGTACGGCTGGTGTCGGAAGATATCAAGACCGGTGCGGGCGGCCATCCGTACGTGTTCGTGCATCCGTCAAGCACCGGCGGCGTGCTGCTGGAATTGGTGCAGGCACTGTAGCATCTAATCAAGATGAGCGTATCCAAAGGCGAACAGGAAATCATTGAAATGGTGAACCGGGAAACGGAAGCGTGGAACCGGAAGGATGCAGACACACTGCTTTCGCTTTTCCATCCAGACATGGTGTGGCCTTGGCCCCGGACGCCGCAGTCTCACGACCCCTTGGATTGGGTCATGGTGCTGGGTCGCTATGAACGGGGACGCTGGAAACAGGTGTGGCAGGAGTTATTCGATTCGCATGAACTTGTCCATAATCGGCGGCAGATTCGAAAAATTCTGATTTCCGAACAAGGGGATGCTGCATTCGCGGTGGTGGATGTGGACACGTTTTGGCGGAGCCATAAAGGCAGCGACTTTCATTGGAAGGGTCGGGCATGCAAGGTCTACAGCAAAATTGGCAATGAATGGAAGATGACCATGCACACCGGCCTTCTTGAGTATTAGCGGCTTACCTGGCAGCATGGCGCGCATACCCTTTCTTAAATGCTACTTCTCGTCACCGACACTTCGGGCAGGCACGGCAGCGTGGCGCTGGCACGCGCCGAATCCGATGCGGTGGAAGTGATGGAGTCGGTGCCGCTCGAGGGAGGAACATTCTCCGCGCAACTGGTGCCGCAGATCGCGTCGCTCCTCGCCAAGCACGGTTTCCGCAAGACCGATATCGGTGCATTCGTCGTGATATCCGGCCCCGGATCATTCACCGGACTTCGCGTCGGCCTTGCAGCCATCAAAGCGCTGGCGGAAATTCTAAAAAAGCCCATCGTGCCCGTTTCGCTTCTGGAGGTCGTCGCATTTGCGACTCGCGCGCAAGCGCCTGGCTCGCAAGAATCTCGGTCGCAGGGGCAACGAAAAGTTTTGGCTGCGCTCGACGCCGGTCGCGGCGGAGTCTATGCCGGAGAATACGAGATTTCTGACCCTTCGAGCCGGCTTGTAAGCGAGCGACTGCTTACGCGAGACGAGTTTTTTTCTGGTGCGCGTGATCTTCAGATCGTGACTCCGGATGAGATCCTCGCCGCCACGACGAAAAATGCTGGCGTCTCCGTTATGACAATCGCCCGTCCCGGTGCGCTTGCGATCGCGCAACTCGGATGGAGAAAACTCCAGGCCGGCCAGACCGTCACTCCGGCCGAGCTTGACGCCAACTACATCCGTCGCTCTGACGCCGAGATTTTCGCGAAACCCGCATCAAATCGTTAGCCATGGCCAGCCAATCGCCCACTAGCATGGACGCAATTCCAATCAACATCCGCCGTGCCTCTGAAGCCGATATTCCGAGCATCCTGACTCTGGAACGGCGATGTGCGACGGCTGGGCACTGGAGCGAGCCACAATACTGGCAGTTGCTAGGCGCCCGCGATAGCTGTCAGGGAGTCGTGTTCGTCGCCGAGCGTTCCGGCGTTGAAAGTTCCCAAAACCAAGTTCTGCTTGGTTTTCTCGTCGCCCGCCATCTTGGTCCTGAATGCGAACTCGAAAACATCGTGGTTGACCCTACCGTTCAGCGCCGCGGAGTTGGCCGCCAGCTTCTCGACGCTCTGCTGGTCCGGGCGCGCAACGCTGGCAGCGAGGCCGTGTTTCTGGAAGTGCGGGAATCCAACACTGCTGCCCGAAGGTTTTACGAACAAGCCGGATTCCAGCCAACCGCCCGTCGCAGAGGCTATTATTCCGCCCCTTCCGAAGATGCCATTCCTTACCGCCGCAACCTGCCTTAGGCCGTTCTCAATCTGAGACTCCCTGCAAAATGCACCACTTTTTGGCATTGCCCACATGTTACAGCTGTGTTAACGTCAGCCTATAATTCAGGTTTGGAGGTCTGCTGGATGCTGACTCCGAGAGACCAACTCCTGACCAGTCACGAAGAGTTCCGCAGACTGGCTCAGGAGCATTCGCAGTATTCGCAACGTCTCGATACACTTACCCAAAAAAGATACTTAAGCGAAGATGAGAAGCTGGAAGAGGTCCGGCTCAAGAAGCTGAAACTGCGCTTGAAAGACCAGATGGAGTCGATTGAGCGTGCGTTTCGGCAGCAGTACGGCGTGCACGTAGCCTAAAATTCTGGCCAAGTCCCTTGCGGAAAATCCGCGAAGGGATTTTTGTATCTATTCACATATGTGGCATGAGGCGCGAATGAGCGCCTTTTTTTATTTACACTTGCGGCCAATCGTCTGAGCCGGGTGCCTGCTCTATAATGAATAGACTCCCCTATGGTTCGTGACGGATATTTCTACACGGTGCCGCTCATCGCCGCCGGCATATTGGTCGGATGGCTGACGAATCCTGCTTGGGCCATCATTCCCATCCTGCTGGCTGCTTTTTTCCTCTGGTTCTTCCGCGACCCCGAGCGCATGATTCCGCAGGATGCCGGTGCGGTGGTTTCTCCCGGCGATGGCAAGGTCACCGATGTCGCGAAAATCATCACCGGCAATCAGCAGCAGGCGCGCATCAGCATTTTTCTCAGCGTCTTCAACGTGCATGTGAATCGCGCTCCCATCGCTGGTGTGGTTCGCGACGTCCGCTACCAGCGCGGCAAGTTTCTTGATGCCCGCAGCCCGCATTGCGCCGAGCAGAATGAACAGAATATCGTCACCATGGAAGGCGATGACGGACAACGCGTCGTCTTCAAACAGATTGCCGGATTGCTGGCGCGCCGCATCGTCTTTCACCCTAAAGTCGGCGATCGCCTGGAGCGCGGCCAGCGCGTGGGTCTGATCAAATTCGGATCGCGTGTCGACGTCGTGCTCGACGCTTCCGCCAGTGTCAACGTTAAGGTCGGGGATCATGTGAAAGGCGGCTCGACGGTGCTGGCCTGGCTCGAACCACAGCGGGAATTGGCATCGGCAGGCACTTCTGCCGCTGAAAGGGCGCATTGATGGACGCTCCGCCCAAGATGCGTCGTCGCCCTAACAAGGGCATGTACGTCTTGCCCTCGCTGTTCACCACGGCAAACATGGCGTTGGGCTTCTACGCGATTCTGGAATGCATCCACGCCACGACCGCCGAGTACGTGCATCTCGACGATGCAGCCGTTGCCATCGGCTTCGCCATACTTTTTGATGGGCTCGATGGCCGTATCGCGCGCATGACCAACACCACCAGCGACTTCGGCCGCGAACTTGATTCTCTCGCCGACGCCATCACGTTCGGTGTCGCGCCAGCCCTGCTGGCGTGGACCTGGGGTTTCTACCTGATGCCGCCGATGATGCTTAGCGACTGGCATAATAACTGGCACATCAAGCTGACCCAGCTGGGCGCAATCGCCAGTTTTCTGTTCCTGATCGCCGGAGCGAGCCGTCTGGCGCGCTTCAACATTACGGTCAATCCGCAACCGTCGAATCCCGGACGACCGGGCAAGAAGTATTTTGTCGGCATGCCGATTCCCGCCGGCGCCGGCGTAATCGCCGCCGTAGTTCACTTCGCCGCCGGCGAACCGCTGGTCTCCTGGTATACCGCGCTGACTTGGCTCGCCATGGTGACCATGGTTGGTTATCTGATGGTCAGCACGTGGCGGTTCTACAGCTTCAAGGACATCGATTTCCGCACGCGCCGGCCGTTTCGCCTCATCGTATTTCTCGCTCTGTTGTTCGCCTCGATCGCGTTGTTCTCGCGCCAGGTTCTCTTTGCGGTCGCACTTCTCTACATGGTTTCGGGCGTCTTCTGGCGCTTGCAGTGGATCTTCCGCCGGCGAAGCGATCCGCCTCCACCGCCTTACAAGGAGGCATCGCAGACTTCATGAGCGAATCGGAAAAATCCGCAGTGGCTGCGCTTCCTGTCGCTCCGCGCGGCAAGCTCTATCGAGCCGCGATCGTCGGAGCAGCGTCGCTCAAGGGCAAGGAAATTGCCGAAATGTTGAACGAGCGCAATTTCCCGGCTGCCGATGTTCGCCTGCTCGATGACGACGAATCCCTCGGCCAGCTCGAGGCCATGGGTGACGAGATCAGTTTCATACAGAGCGTGCGGGCCGAGCAGTTTGAGCATGTCGACTTCACGTTTTTTGCCTCCGATCCCGACTGCACGCGCAAGAACTGGAAGCGCGCGCGCGATGCCGGCAGTACGATTGTCGACGTTTCTTCCGCCCTCGAAGAGGAAGCTGGTGCCAGCGTGCGCTCGCCCTGGGTGGAGCGGGAGCGATCGCAGATTGTCGCTCCCGACCTGCAGCCCGGCCCGTGCGTGACCGCGCATCCCGTGGCAATCTCCCTTGCGTTGCTCCTGCTGCGCGCCAAAAAAGCTGCGGCGATTCGTCGCGTCACGGCGACGGTCTTCGAGCCGGCCTCCGAGCACGGTCAGCTCGGTATGGACGAACTGCACCAGCAGACCGTGAACCTGCTTTCGTTTCAGCCGCTGCCCAAAGAGGTTTTCGACGCGCAGGTGGCTTTCAATATGGTCGCACGCTACGGCCCGCGATCGCAGCCCGCTCTCGATTCGGTGGAAGGCCGCATCCTGCGCCACTATCGCAAGATTGCGGGCGATAACGCTCCGCTGCCCTCGCTTTTTCTGCTGCAGGCGCCGGTTTTTCACGGGCACGCCCTGGCCGTGCTGCTCGAATTCGAGCAGGCAATGGACGCAGCCACACTCGCGCAAGCGCTTACGGGCGATCACGTCTCGATTCCCGCAGCCGGCGAGGAGCCACCGAGCAATGTAAGTTCCGCCGGCCAACCAAACATTCTCATTTCCATCAAACCTGATCCCGTTCAGCCAAACAGTTTCTGGCTATGGACCGCGGCCGATAATCTCCGCATCTCCGCCTTTACCGCCGTCGAATGCGCGGAGAGCCTGACCGCTATTCGCCCGACGGGGAAAATTCAATGAGAGTACCGAGTACCGTGCACAGAATACCGAGTCGTCGTGGTTTGTTCTCGTTACTCGGTACACGCTACTCGGTACTGGTCCTGGCGCCGGTCCTGCTTCTGTTTGGAACCGCCTGCGGCTACCACACCGTCGGCCACGCCAGCCAGCTTCCGGAAAACGTCAGGACCGTCGCCATCCCCGCTTTCAAGAACGAAACCATGACGTATCGCATCGAGCAGATGCTGACGGCTTCCGTGGTCCGCGAGTTTACTACTCGCACTCACTACCACATTCTGAACGTCACCGGTGAAGACGCCGACGCCACTCTGCGCGGTACTGTTCTTTCTACCTCGCTCTCTCCGCTCACCTATGACACCAACACCGGACGCGCTGCCAGCGTTCTCGTAGTTGTCAGCATGAAGGTTTCTCTGACCGATCGCGTGGGCAAAGTGCTCTATCAGAATCCGTCGTATCTTTTTCGCGAGCAATATGAGGTTTCGCAGGATCTGGCCAGCTTCTTCGAAGAGGACTCACCGGCCTTCCGCCGCCTGTCGCAGGACTTCGCCCGTACGCTGGTCGCCAACATCCTGGAGGGGTTCTGAGTGCTAAAGTAAGTCGTTGGTCGTTAGTCGCTGGTCGTTGGCCAAAGACCAAGGACTAACGACCGGTTTCTCCATGCGCGCCTTTGCCCAAGCCGAGCGCTTCGTCAGCGATCTGGAGTCGCGCAAGCTGCGCCCCGCCTACGTTTTCGTGGGTGACGAAGCATTTTTCCGCAAACGCTTTCGCGATGCCATTCTGGAACATCTCGTGCCCGCCGATCTGCGCGAGTTCAGCTTGTTTGAATTCGATCTGGCCGAAACCGACCTCGCCGAAGTTCTCGACCGCGCCCGCACTCCCTCGCTGATGGCGCCGTTTCAGGTGTTTTTCGTGCGCGGCGTGAGAAATCTCTACGGCCGCGGATCGAACGAAGAAAAACTCGCTGCCATCGAGGAGTACTGCAACAATCACAATCCCGACGCGCTGATCGTCTTCGTCGCCAACCACATCAGCATTCCCGCCGACGTGCGCAAAATGGAGATGCAGGACCGGGACCGTTATCAGCGCATTCGCGATACTTTGGGCCAGTACTGCGGCATCGTCCAACTGGCGCGCGTGGAAGAGGGCGAAGCGGTTCGCTGGATTTCCGACTATTGTTCGGGCCGCGCGGTGAAGATCGAACCGGACGGCGCGCGCGAACTGGTCGACGCGCTCGGTGGCGACATGATGATGATTTCGAACGAACTCGAAAAGCTCATCCTCTACGTCGGCGAGAAAAAACGCATCACGCTCGGTGATGTCGAGACCATGGTGCTCGCCGCCAAGCAGCGATCCCTCTACGAACTCACCGACGCGATCTCGAGTAAAGACCGCGTTCGCGCACTCGAAATCCTCGACGCGATTCTGGCCTCCGGCGACGGCGAAGAGGCCGCCATCGGCCACGTTTACATGCTGGCCAAAACATTCCGCCAGATGCTGGTGATCCTCGAGCGCAACGTGCGCGATCAGCGCATGCTCTGGGCAGCGTTGTGGCAGGGATTCCGCGTGCCTCCGTTTGCCGCCGACGACATCATCAAGCAGGCGCGCCGCTACAAAAACCGCCGCGAACTCACACGCGCCATCCGGCTGGTGGCCAAGGCCGATCTCGCCCTGCGCTCCAATCCGGTCAGCAAGCGACTGGTGCTCGAGCGGTTGGTGATGGACCTCACCGCCGAATCCAAGCTCGAAACTCCCGGCTGGATGCAGGATCAGCTGCCGGTGTAGCGCGATCGAGAGTTCACAGAACTGTGACTATGATTTGGGACTATCTCATCCTCAGTCCGTGGATTGTCTTCGCCGCGTACTGGACGATTGGCGCCTTCAAGACTCGGCCCACGGTAAAGCGAGAGTCCTTCGCCGCACGCTACAGCGTATTGGCACTTCTGGTCGTCTGCTTCTATTTTCTTCTGAGCAAGACATCTGCGATTGGGGTTTTCAATCGGCGCGTGCTTCCAAGAACTTTTCAACTTCGCATGACTGGGGTGGTCTTGCTGTGGGCTGGAATCGGATTGGCCCTCTGGGCGCGCTGGCATCTCGGGCAATACTGGAGTGGCCGAATCACCATCAAGGAAGGTCACAAACTGATCCGCACCGGGCCCTACGCGCGCCTGCGCCATCATTTATTCCGGTCTTATACTCGCGGCCACGGGCATGGCGATCGAAATCGACCAGTGGCACACCATCTCTCTGGTTTGCTTCATCCTTTTAGGCTTTTGGATCAAAGCCCGCCGCGAAGAGGCACTTCTGACCCGGGAATTCGGCGCCGAATTCGAGGAACACCGCCGATCGACAGGATTTCTGCTGCCCAAGCTGCGATCGAGCTAGGAACTGAGTCAACTTTCAGCAGCAACCAAAAGTAGCCATCCTTAAAACGTATGTTTTCGCTGACGGCTTACTTCATCGCCACAACGTGCTTGCCCAGACGCGACTTGTAGCGGGAAGCGGTGTTCTCGTGCAGAGTGCCCTTCTGAATGGCCTTGTCGAGAGCGGAAACGGTGTTGCGGTAGATCTGTTCTGCGGCGGTCTTGTCGCCTTTGGCGATGGTTTCCCGCAGTTGGCGCAGTTGCGTGCGCAGGGCGGAAGTGTTGGCGCGGTTGCGCGTGGTGCGGCGTTCGGTCTGGCGGGCGCGCTTCAGCGCCGAAAGATGATTTGCCATGTCTGGTTCGTTACCTTTACTTGGGAAATATTCGGGGTAGGTCCGAAACATTGATTATATGGGCTAAACCCTAGCCGGTCAACCAGATGGGTAACGATCTCGCCTTGTTCGGAATTCGGCACGACCCGGCACGGTGATGTCAAGCTGCTTGTGTAAATAGGTTGAGGGTGCGATTTTTCCATTCGAGGTTAAACCTCTGAAAAATGGAGTAAATGATCCGGTCCACGCTTTCCACGTTCACAAAGCAAACCATGGGTCGAGTGCGGCGGCGTACTTCGACGAAGC
>JASHOT010000325.1 GCA_030040965.1 Candidatus Sulfotelmatobacter sp.
CGTCGTCACTATTTGAGGCCGCGCAGAAGAAAAAATCGCGTAGCGCGCCTGCAAACGAACATCCAAGCAGTCGAGGTCTTCGTCCACTGCGCGTGTGGATCAGTACTGACAGCGAATACCAGGTGGCACAGATGCGAATCCATTAAGTCGGAGTAGGGATCATGATTGCTCACAACCCCCTCCACAGATCCGGACGAGCGGAGTTACCGCATCCGGCTCCCACCTTGGGTAACGACGCCCAAGCGCACGAGAGGATAAGGGTGACAAATGCGAGCCGGCGGAAACCACCGCTGTATGAACCGAGTCATGCGGTGCCATGTCAGGTGGTTGCCTTGGCTGCGACGGCGCAGGACCGTCCTCCAAAGATAACCCACCGCCTTGCGGAAGGAGCACAGTGCCGGACCGTTCATGGGCACGCCGTAATAACGGAAGTGACCAGAAAGGACCGAGCGCAGATACGTTCCTTGTTCCCGAATGGGCGTGTGCATGCGTCGCCGCAGCTCTTCTTTCAAAACTCGCAGCTTGGCTTGCCACCTCTGACGCATCGTCTGTCGCAATACCGTGAAGTGTCCCTTCCGGGTTTTCCCGCAGCTATGCGTAAAACCCAGGAAGTTGAACGTCTCCGGTGGGCCGTCGCCCCGGTTTCGTCGATTGTGTTCCGCATAGCGGCCAAACTCGACGATCCGCGTTTTGTCGGCATGCAGCTGGAGGCCAAACCGCGCGAAGCGCTCGCGCAGTTCCGCCAGAAACCGCTCTGCTTCGTGTCGATGCTCGAATCCCGCGACGAAGTCATCGGCAAAGCGGACGAAGATTACTTCTCCGTGCGCTTGCTTCCTTCTCCATCGCTGCACCCAGAGGTCGAGAACATAGTGGAGATAGATGTTCGACAGCAGCGGACTGATACTTCCGCCCTGAACCGTTCCTATCTCATTCTGCACTCGCCTGCCCTCTTCCAGCACGCCCGCCTTGAGCCATTTCTGGATCAGGCGCACGACGCGCCAGTCGGCTATACGGTACTCGACAAACTTCACCAACCATTCCTGATCGAGAGTGTCATAAAACTTCCGGATGTCGGCGTCGAGCACCCAGCTCACTTTTCTCGTTCCGATTCCCACCGCCAACGCGTCCAGCGCTTGATGCGGGCTGCGCCCCGGCCGGAATCCGTAAGAGAATCCCAAGAAGTCCTGTTCGTAGATCGCGTTCATCATCTCGACCGTGGCACGCTGGACGATTTTGTCCTCCAGTGCGGGAACGCCGAGTGGGCGAAGCTCACCCGGTTTACCCACTTTCGGGATGTACACTCTACGGACCGGTCTCGCTCGGTACGCTCCTCGCTTGAGTCTCTGGGAGAGATCCTGGAGGTTCGCCTCAAGGTTTTCTCCGTAGTGCTCCCATGTCTCTCCGTCAACGCCCGCGGCAGCGTCCTTCTTAGTGGTAAGGTAGGCTGCTCGCAGTCGCTCCACGTCGTAGATGTGGTGCAGGAGCGCGGTAAACCGCTGTTTCTTATCCTTGCTTGCTACTTGACGTACCCGCTCGAGCGCGCTGAGCGTGCTGTCCCGGCCCTGAGTCCGGAGCACGTTACGCTCGGGCGAGTTCCCCTTGGCCAGCTCCCTTCCCTCTGTTGCATCCGCTGCCGGTCCCTCGGCTTTGTTCGGCAACTTCGTAGGTACTGTGGAGCTGTCCGACTTCCCACGTCCGTTCGTCATCGGCGTACATCCTTCGACTTCCCGACACGGTCTGCAGTTCTCTCTTCTGCAGACGGACGTGGGATCTCCCGGTTCCCTGACAAGGTGCTTGCGTACATGCACGGGGTCTCTGACCGCGCGGGATCCGAATACACCTTGCGATGGCGGTGCGCTCGGTATTGCCTTCCGACAGCCTCCACAGCGTCGGCATCCCGGAGTACCTGCTGCTTGCGCGGCAGGGCATATATTTCACGGCTCAATACCCGACCTGTACGTCCCCCTATCAACGCTTCGTTGCCGCCCTCGCGGGCGGCTCCGCATGACTCGGGGCCGTTGCGATTCGCTAGATCTTCAACGTATGAAACTTTCATTCACAACACCTTGCCGGTTTAACCGGCGCACGGAGGCGTCGATGAAAAACACACTCATCCTCGTGGCTCTAATCGCCACGGTTTCGTTCTCGGCGCGTAAACTGGACTCAACGGTGTGGGCTGCGGCTCCGCAAGCTGCGCAGGAAGGAAAGGGCTGCACGGCACCGAAAGAGTGGGGAGCGCTCAAAGGCGTCGCCGATCGAGCCATAGCCTTCGAAGATGCATCCGGAAAAATACGCATCCTCGATCTGGGGCCGTGCATGCGAGGAGAGACGCAACTCATCGTCACGATCAATCGGCAGTAGCGTCGAACTGCTAACGAGTCAGTTCGACCTTCTGGAGGGATCGATTGGCACTCAGTTTCTGAACGGCGTCGGGCAGATCGGTGTCGTCATGCCTTCCCTTCCACTCCACCTTCCAGCCGTAAACTCTGTTCTGGCTGGGCGAACTCTCGATGGATAGTGTCGGTTCCTTCAGGAAGATACCTCCCGTCGTCAGCAAGGCTGTGATTTCGGCTTGCGTGGGTCCGTCAGGTGAGACACTGACCTTGAGCGTAGCACTGTGAAGTGTCTGGATGCGAATCTCAATTTTTTTCAAACCCGTGAGAACCAGAAAACCGAGCGCAAAGCCCGCCAATCCGAGGCCGAGTTGTCCCCCGCCGAAGCAGAGGCCCATCACGGTGACAAACCAGATGGTCGCGGCGGTCGTTACGCCTACCATCAAGTCACCGCGTTTAATGATGGCGCCCGCGCCGATGAAGCCAATGCCGGAAAGAATACCAAGGGGAAGTCGCATGATATCCATGACGACGAAGGAATCTTCCGCTTTGCCGTTGGAATTGAGCAGCCAGTTCGCCTGCAGCATGGCAAGGCAAGCTGCAAGACCGACGAGCAGATTGGTACGCAGGCCGGCTGGGCGGCCGCGCTCGTCACGGTCCAAACCGAGTGTTCCCGCGCAAAGAAAGGTCAGCGCCAAACGTAAGGCAATTGCCGGCCACGTAAGAGTTGTTGGCATGGTTGTTCACGCAGTCTTACGTACGACCCGGAACAGGCCGCTAAGCTACCCGGCGTCTTGTGGCAACAGGCAGGCCGGCGTTCTGCCATGCGTAAAATCCGCCTTGCAGCGCCCACGCGTTCTGATATCCCATTTCCCGAAGTTTTTGCACCAGACTGGCGCTTGAGCCTTCGTTGGGTCAAGTACAGTATGCAAGCACGGGTCTGGTCTTTGGAATTCTCGGAAGGTTTTCCTCGAGCTTATCCACCGGTACGCGAAGCGCTTCCGGCAGCATCGTATCAGATTCCGCCCACGCTTGCGGATTGCGTGTGTCAATCAGCGTGAAATCTTCTCCAGCGTCCATCCGCTTCTTTAATTCGGCGACCGTGATTCGCAAGTCGTCAGGCATAGAGATCCTCCCAAGGTCAGCCCTGTACTAGATGCCATCGATTCGCGATCCCGTGGGCGCGGGAAGCTGTATCAAGGAGCTTGGCTTCAAGCTGAGTGAGGTGCGGAAGTGGCGGCTCCTTGTACTTGGAGCATGACTTAGCGTGACCGTTGGTCTTGTGACACTCGGAACACTTGCGGTTTCTCGTCTTGCCCGCAAGCTCCGCGATCTTGTATTGCACGGCACGGAGGGTGAGGTCGAACTTGTACTCCTTCTGGAACCACTGGTAGTAGCTAGTCCACGTCTGCTCGATGCCCGCATCGCGGCGCATCTTTTCCTTGCCGCGCTGGGAGAGAATTGCCTGCACCTTCGCCAACGCGATGATCACGTCTGCCTGACTGTTGATTGCTGTTTTGGCTTTGGTTTTGACTTCCTCGTCCGCCTCGTCGAACGCCGCTCTGAGTTCCTTGGCGTCTTTGAAATCGGGCGCTTCGTACTGAACGCTCTCGATCTTCTCTATCGCAGGGACTAGGGCAGCCTTGTCTGAAACTCGCGAACCACGGTTCGTGAGTTTGGCTGACTTCGGGGCCAGCAACGGCACCTGCCCGTCACCTTGGTTATTAGTCCCTTCCTCCTCTCCCTTCACTTGAGATTCGCGCAATGCAGTGGTCTTCATGTTTTTTCTCCAGACGGTCGGTTACCGCCTGTAGCGGTGCTTCCTTTTCATTGCCTTCTTCCTCCTCTCTCGCGTATTCCAGCGGCTCTTGTAGTTCAATTGCCGATCCGCTTGGCCTGTGCCTTAGTTGGGCTGCATCAGTACGATGTTCCGCGATCCGAAATTTATTCCGAAATCTTTGGTAACCATCGCCGTGCTCTCTGCATAAAAAAGACGCGGCTCCTGAATGTTGGCTATTAGCCGCCACGCTATTCAGGAGCCGCGCC
>JASHOT010000326.1 GCA_030040965.1 Candidatus Sulfotelmatobacter sp.
ATACGGTATACCCAGCCATTCGGGTGTCGCATGGCCTCCTGGATCTCTCCCGCAAGAGGCTCAACTTTGTTCATTGCCCCTGCCTCGTGGCTTTTAGCAAAAACCTCAGGGGCTAAAGCCCCTTATTCTTAGATGCTCTCGACGCGGCCCTAAAGGGCCGCGTCCATGGCGCTGCGATCATCGGCGCGGCTGAAGCCGCGCCATTTCAAGACACACGTGGCTAAACATCGGCTACGTGCTCAGAACCTGCTTTCGATAACTCGGCGACAGCTCCCGCAACCGCGCCACGGTTTCCGGCACGAGTGCGAGAGCGAAGTCGATCTCTTCATCGGTCGTCTGCTTGCCCAGGCTGAAGCGAATGCTCGACCGCGCCTGATCCTTATTTAAACCCATGGCGAGGAGCACATGCGATGGCTCAATCGCTCCTGAGGAACATGCCGCGCCAGTCGAGACAGCCAGTCCCTTGAGGTCGAGAGCGATCACGAGCGCTTCGCCTTCAATTCCATCAAAGCGGATGTTGGTCGTATTCGGCACGCGCATGGCGCCGTCACCGTTGATGTTCGCATCCTCGACCTGCGCGAGAACTCCCTGCTCGAGGCGGTCGCGCGACGCGGCCGTTTTCCTGTCATCACCGCGATGGAGCGCCTGTTTAGCCAAGTCCGCGGCTTTGCCGAGAGCGACGATTCCTGGAACGTTCTCCGTGCCGGCGCGGCGTGAGCGCTCGTGGCGTCCGCCATAGAAAAGCGGGCGCAGCTCAGTTCCCTTCTTCACATACAACGCGCCCACACCCTGCGGCGCGTGAATCTTGTGGCCAGAGATCGACATCGAATGGCACCCGATGCGATTCACATCGATCGAAACTTTTGCAGCAGACTGCACAGCATCGCTGTGGAAGAAAACTCCAGCCTCGGCAGCGATCTTGCCAATCTCCTCAACGGGTTGCAGAACTCCGGTTTCGTTGTTCGCCATCATGATCGAGATCAGCCTGGTGTTCGGACGCAGCGCGCGCTTCACGTCGGCAGGATCAACCATGCCGCGCCCATCGACCGGAACAACCGTCACCTCGCAGCCGGCTTCTCCCAAATGCCTGCACGCATGCAGCACGGCATGATGCTCAATGCTCGACGTAATAATGTGATCGCCCGGTCGGGCCACGCCCGCGATTGCCAGATTGTCGCTTTCCGTTCCTCCGCTGGTGAAAATAATTTCTGAGGCCCGGCAGCCAAGCAACGCGGCCACCGATTCGCGCGCATTTTCGACGGCGGCGCGCGTTTGCTGTCCATGACTATGGATCGACGACGCATTGCCGAAGTGATCGCGGAAAAAAGGACGCATGGCCTCGAACACTTCCGGCAGAAGTGGCGTCGTGGCGTTATTGTCGAGGTAAATGCGGCGCATCGGGAGCCCGCTTCTATTCTACGCGAGCGGGCACAAGACACGACGCATGTGATCTGTTTTGTCCTCACAACAGCGTCGCTCGCGATCTGCCTTTGCCGCCTTCCTTTAACTGGGCGTATAGTGGAAAGTTCGTTTACAGGCCGCCCTGCACTGTACGACTCTTCAGAACTCCTCATGGAGGAATCACCAAAATGAAAAGGTATTCTGCAGTTCTGCTTACGCTTGCCTTTCTGTTCAGTACGTTCGCCCAGGCCGATGAAGGAATGTGGTTGTACAACGAGCCGCCAAACGCCAGGATCAAGGCGAAATACGGTTTTCAACTAACACAGGCGTGGCTCGATCACGTACGCCTCTCGTCGGTGCGCTTTAACAATGGAGGATCGGGTTCATTCGTTTCTCCGGACGGCCTGACCTTCACCAATCATCACGTGGGCGCGCAATGCGTGCAGCAACTGTCGACCGAGGGACACGATTACATCAAGATTGGTTACTACGCCAAAACCCAGGCGGAAGAGGTGAAGTGTCCGAATCTTGAATTGAATCAGCTGGTCGGAATTGAAGACGTGACCGACAAGATCAACGCCGGTGTGAAGCCGGAAATGTCGGCGGCCGAGGCGGGACAGGCGCAGCGCGCGGCCATGTCACAAGTGGAAAAAGATTGCGCCACTGCCACCGGCTTGCGCTGCGATGTAACAACGTTTTACTCCGGGCAGGTTTACAACCTCTATAAATACAAGAAATATACCGATGTGCGGCTGGTTTTCGCTCCGGAGTTCGACATTGCATTTTTCGGCGGAGATCCCGACAACTTCACCTACCCGCGCTACGACCTCGATATCACTTTCTTTCGCGTATATGAAGACGGGAAGCCGGCGCATCTCGACAATTATCTGCAATGGTCGCGCAGCGGAGTGAAAGACGGCGACTTGATTTTCGTGTCTGGACATCCGGGGAGCACGGGCCGGATGCTTACCATGGCGCAGCTGGAATTCACGCGGGACGTGCAATATCCGTTAACGCTGAAGGTGATTGCGCGGCGCGTGGCACTGCTCGAGAACTTCAGCAAGGAATCAGAAGAAAATGCGCGCATCGCCAAGGAAGATATCTTCGGACTGCAGAATTCACAAAAGGCGATCGGCGGATATGAGTCGGGACTGCTCGACAAGTCAATCATGAGCGAGAAAGCGGCGGACGAGGCGAAGCTCAGAACGGCATTCAAAGCTGATCCGAAAAATGCGGGAGCAGTGGACCCCTGGGAGGAGATTGCGCAGGCCATCAAGGTGCAGCAGTCTATCTTCAACGATCTGTCGTTCCTTGAGCGCATGCGCGGATTCAACGCGCGGCTGGCCCAGACTGCCAGAATTCTGGTGCGAGCTGCCGAGGAGAAAACGAAACCGAATCCGGACCGTCTGCGGGAGTACCGGGACTCCGCGTTGCCTTCGCTCGAGCAACAGCTTTTTTCGCCCGCTCCTATCTACAAAAATCTTGAGACGGTGCAGCTTGCAGATTCTCTCACCGAGATGCAGGAAGTCATGGGCAAGGACAATCCGGATGTGCAGAAGGTGCTGCAGGGAAAAAATCCCGCTGACGTGGCCAAGGAAATGATCGCCAACACGAAGCTGGACGATGTTGCCGTCCGCAAGCAGTTGTATGCGGGAGGCGAGGCAGCGATCGAGGCGAGCAACGATCCGTTGATCGTCGCTGTGCGCTCCATCGAGCCCGATGCTCGGGCGGCGCGAAAAACTTATGACGATAAAGTCGAGTCAGTCGTGCGCAAGGACGGAACAATTATCGCCAAGGCCCGCTTTGCCCAGAGCGGATTCTCCCAGCCACCCGACGCAACCTTTACACTGCGACTGAGTTACGGCACGGTGAAGGGATACGAGGAGAACGGCAAAGCTATTCCTTTCGAAACCGAAATCGGTGGCGCATACGAACACGCCGCGGAACACGGCAGTCAGCCTCCCTACAAGCTGCCCGACAGCTGGATCGATGCCAAGTCGAAACTCGACCTGAAGACTCCGCTGAATTTCGTCTCGACGCCCGACATCATCGGAGGGAATTCCGGATCGCCGACGGTCAACACAAAGGGTGAGGTAGTCGGGATCATCTTCGACGGAAATATCGCGTCGCTGCCATGGAATTTCGCCTACAGCGATGCCCAGGGACGCGCCGTGTCCGTGGATGCACGCGGCATTCAAGAAGCGTTGCGAAAGGTCTACGGTGCGAACGCTCTGGCGGACGAACTGCTGGGTGCAAAGAAGTAAAGAACAAGAAAACAACGGAACGAAAGATAGCTGTCAGAAATTGCCGGAAGGCCCACACTCGATGTGGGCCTTTTCGTTGAGGAAGTGGAATTTCGATTTATGCAGGCCAAATCGTAAGCGCAGTTCTGCTCAGGATCTGCTCCTGGATTTGGTGGCTGAGCGGAAGTGCGCGAAACTCATCCAGATTTTTCTTGATATCGGGAACTCCCGGGCCCGGCCAATCCGTGCCGAATAAAGTCTTGTGCGCGATTTCTTCCAGGCGCGGAAAATACCGGAGCAGCGTTTTCGGCGGAATGCCGCTGATATCGAGATAAACGTTAGGATGGCGGCGGATCAGAAAGAATGCCGTCTGCATCCACAGCGGCCGGCCGCCGTGCGCCAGCAAAATCTTAAGCTTGGGAAAATCTACTGCGACGTCATCCACATAAATAGGATCGCCATACTTGTTGCGCGCCCCGGGAAAAATAGAGGTGCCCGTGTGGAACATCACCGGCACGCCGTTGGCTTCAGCGGCGCGATAAATGATCTCCAGTTCTTTCACTCCGCTCAAGTAATCGTTGGGAAAAAGCAACTGGTGCGGCGGATGAATCTTGATCATCTTCAGGCCGAGACGAAGAATCTGCTCGACATCGGCGTAGATGTTGGCGGTGTGCCGTGGATGCAGGCTGCCGCAGGGCAAGAGACGTTTCGCGTCTTCTTTTACGTATTCGGCGACGAACTGATTCACGCCGCTGGTGAAGCCGATGACTTCCGGCGCAACGTAATTGATCAACATGGCGCGGTCGATGCCGCTCGCGTCCATGAACTTAAGAAATGCTTTGGGGGAGCGGCAGAATTCGACGATCTGATCAAAATTCGGCCGCTTGTGCCTCATCAGTTCCAGCGCGTGCGGCTTGAACATTTCCATCGGCTGGATATGAACGTGGCAATCGGTGATCATCGGCGACTAGCAGGATACCAGAGCGATGGAAGCAAGCTTTGCCCGGATTATGCCGCGAACAGCTAATACAACGGGACGTTTGGATCGACGTAGCGTGACCAAGCATCGATGCCGCCGCGCATGGATTGCGCCTTATCAAAGCCCTGCTGCCGCAGCCACGCGGTCACGTTGAGTGAACGCACGCCGTGATGGCAGATCACAATAATGTGGTCGTCGGGATCGAGCTCCTGATTCGCACGCGAAGGAACCTCGCCCACGGGCATCAGCTTGGCCTTATCGATGTGCGCAGTCTCAAACTCCCACGGCTCGCGCACGTCGAGCAGGGTAAAGGATTCGGCGGCATCGAGCTTGGCCTTTACCTCTGCGGGATTGATCTCGTAATCCATCGATCCTGTAGTTGGCGGTTTGTCATACACCGTCATGTTACTTGGCGGTCCACTTTGGCTCGCGCTTTTCCATAAATGCACGAATCCCTTCGTGGGCGTCGGCGGTCTTCATCAACTCTTCGAAATAGATTTTTTCGGCGCGCGCAAGTCCCTTGTCAAAGTGCATCGAGTCCCAGCCATACGAGGCTCTCTTAGCAATGGCAAGCGCGGCCGGGCTGAGCTTGCGCAGACTTGTAATGCATTCGTCGACGGCACTGGACAACTCATTCTCGCCAACCGCGCGCGTTGCCAATCCGATTTCCGCGGCCTCTTTTCCGCTAATTGTGCGCCCAGTCAAGATCAACTCCGCGGCGCGCTTCTGCCCGACCAGCGCGGCGAGCGCGGTGCAGGCCACGGGCGGATAGCATGCCAGCTTGATCTCCGGAAATCCCCACTGCGCGGACTCGGTGGTGAAGACGATATCGCAGACCAAA
Organism: Candidatus Sulfotelmatobacter sp.; assembly: GCA_030040965.1. Lineage (GTDB taxonomy): Bacteria > Acidobacteriota > Terriglobia > Terriglobales > Acidobacteriaceae > Sulfotelmatobacter. The sequence goes on from JASHOT010000326.1 coordinate 5,465, forward strand.
GCAACCTCCGCGCCGCCGCCAAGGCAGTGGCCTTGAACCGCAGCGATGGTGACTTTGCGCGCCGCGACCAGCGCCCGGATCACCGCATGGAACTTCGTCAGCATCATTTCCACTTTTTCGGGTGTGTGCGCGGCAACATCCACGCCCGCCGAAAACGACTTGCCTTCACCGGTCAGGACGATCGTCGAAATATCGTTGCGCGAATCGATTTCCTTCAACGCAACGGCAAGGTCTTCCATCAGAGAAATGTCGATGACATTTAAAGGAGGATGGTTCAGCACGATACGGGCCACGGGAGGAGCGACGGCGAGAAGCGACGCGTTTGTGAGTGTGGATGTCATTTCACGTTCCCGCTGTCTGCCTCCTGAATGGGTGCGCCGTTCCTATAGGTTAATCGCAGACTTTCTCACTTCGCCGATGGTCGCCAGCGGATCGCGCGCCCCAGTTTTTTCCGCGATCCATCTCTTTTCCGTCTCGATGATGTCGAGCAGCAGTTTTTTGTCCGCGGCCGAAGGCATGTATTCCTTCAAGTGTTCTTCGTAGGCACGATCGTCGAGCGCTTCGCCGGTCCGCGCGTGAAACTTCTTCCCGGCATATTTCCCAATCGCGCGGTTGAACTTGATATCCGGCGCGTAGAGCCTCGGCTCTCCTGGCTTAAGCGAATTATTGAAGCGCTCGATCAACCCGGCAACTTCGTCGCGATAGAGATTGCGGTTGTAGTCATTGAGATCGTCGAGATCAGCGGCGCTATCGTTTTTCGGCTCATCGTAGCGGCCTTTGATGCCCCATACGTACGCCCAGTGCGCCGACGAAGAATGATCCGTGCCGAACAAATCGTAGGAACTCGAAATCCACTTGTTGAGATATTTCTGCATGAGCCACGCCGGGATAACACCAGCCTCCACGATCCGCCGCAGGCCATCGTTGCCCGTGCCCATGTGGAAGGCCTCTTCGCGCAGCATGTACGACATGGAGCGGCCGAGGGGCGCAAAGGCCGAAACTTTTAGCATCTGCAGCTGGAATTTTCCGTCACGGTCGACGAAGTCGGTGTAAGTGAAAAAGTCCATCCAGTTATCGACGTCCACGTTGAAGGCGCCGAGCAGGCGCTTGTTCTCAAAGGCACGCCGCTCCAGCATTTTCTGCGCCTCCACCTTTCCGGAGTAGCCGAAGTGATCGATCAGCAACGCGCACATCTGCCAGCCATGCCGCATTTCCTCGATCATGACACGAGTGATGGCGCGGCGATCCCAGTCGGTGGGCGCGTTCTCGAGCAGGTTGCGCTGCTGCTCGACCGAAGCGAATTCCGTGTCGCCCTGGTAGACGATCATGTTCATCAGCGCGTCGCGCATCTGCTGCGTAGGAATCTGCCGCAGGTTCTCCCACTTGCGGCGTCCTTTGTAATGGCCAAACTCGATGTCGTCGGTCTCGATCGCGCCGTAAAGTGTGTCGAAGTGAAAGGCTTCGATATCGTCAGTGTTGACGCCGATTTCTTTGCGCCAGTCGTTGAACAATCCGGTCCAATCACTAAAGGTTCCGATTTTTGCTACTTTGCCGGGCATAAAAACCTCGTCCGATATTTTGATAGAGCCTGAGATCCTTCGCTCCGCTCAGGATGACCGCGCGAGGCTCCCGCTTCGCTCACGCCTCGCAAACGCAGTCACTTCGCCTTAAACTCCGCCGGCCGCTTTTCCACATAGGCAGCCAGCCCTTCTTTCGCGTCTTCGCTCTGGAAGAGCAATTGCTGATTCTCGCGTTCCACCGCGAGCGCCGACTCGAGCGGAATCTCCCAGCCGGTCTGCACCGCACGCTTGATGCGGCCCACAGCTTTTGCCGCCTTGTTCGGTGGGCAGAATTGCCGTGCATACTCCATGATGTTTTCCATGAAGTTCTCACGCTCGAAAACATCGTTGACGATGCCCAGTTCCTGCGCTTCCTCAAAGGAAAACGTATTGCCGATGACCATCAGTTCGATCGCCTTGCTTTTGCCCACCAGGCGCGAGAGGCGCTGCGTGCCGCCCGTACCCGGAAGTACGCCGAGATTCACTTCCGGCAGACCGATTTTGCCGGCGTCCTTACGGGCGATGCGAATGTCGGCAGCCATGGCGATTTCGAGTCCTCCGCCCACGCAGTGGCCGTTGATGGCGGCGATCACCAGCTTCGGCGTCTGCTCAAGACGCAGCAGAGTCTCATTGGCATGCAAGCAAAAATAATATTTGAATGTCGGATCGACGCTCGAAAGCATCTTGATATTCGCGCCCGCCGAAAAGAACTTGTCGCCTGCGCCAGTGAGTACGATGACGTGGACGTCGTTCGCCATGCGAGCTTTCAGGATGGCATCGTCGAGTTGGCGATTCATCTCATAGGTGTACGTATTCGCGGGCGGATCGCACATTTCGATGGTGGCAACGCCAGCATCGGTGCGGTAGTTGATGAGTTGCTTCGTAGTTTCGCCGGTTACGGGCTGCGTTGTCGTCGCCATGGAATGACTCCTTTTTCGAATTCAGCAATGAGCCGTTGGCAATTGGCATTTAGCACGTCGTCGATCGAACTTGTGTGCTAATAGCTCATCGCCAATTGCTCATTCCTTAACAATTAACTTTTCCGCGCCTTCGCGCCACAAATCACGCCGCGCAAAAAAACGTCGCCCATTTCGCGCGCAATCGAGGCGGCGTCGGCATCGACGCGCGGATTATGCCAGGTATAAATCCAGTTCATCATGCCAAATAAACTCAGAACGGCAAGGCGCGTGGTGAACTGCAGCGAACGTTGGCGTTTCAAATGGTCAAGCAAACCGACACAGATGCGATAGTACTCGCGCTTGAGCGCCGCCACTTCCGATCCGAATCCATTCTTGAGAACTTCATCTTCATGGGATAGAACCTTCATCGCCGCCTGGTTGGCCAGGAAATACTCCAGGTGATTCAGGATGAAGATGCGGATGCGCTCTTCGCCATTGTCAACGCCTTCGAGACGCGCTTTCAGCCTGGCCACGATGGTGGTGAACGTGTGCTTCTGGATCAGATAAAGCAGCCGTTCTTTGGACTCGAAATAATAGTAAAGCCCGGCGAGCGACATGCCGCTGGCGCGCGAGAGATCGCGCATGGAGGCGCCTTCGTATCCTTTGTCGCAGAAAACCTCAGTGGCGTAGGAGAGAATTTTGGCGAGCCGCTGATCGTAGCGTGTCGCTGGGATCGGCACGCCACGATGCTTTCGCCGCGAAACGCGGGTTGTCGTCGAAGGACTAGCCATAACCCCAGAGAAGAACGGAGAGTTATTCGAACGTTCGTTAGAATTTATTATATTCCGTCGGGCTCTGAATCACAACAGCCTGTAACTAGCCAGATTTCTTTCTCTTCCCTGCCGCCTCGTAGGCCAGGCCGAGCCAGTCCAGCACTTCATGCAAATCCCCAGCGCGGCCGACTTCGAAGGCAAACCAGCGCGCGTTCTCCATGCGAGTGGAACTGATGCGGCGGTCGTTTTCGAGGCGCCGACAGATTTCGGGCTTAGCTCCTTCCAGTTTGAAGGCGAGCGAGTTGGGAGTCCAAAGGGCGCGAGTGCGTGGCAGGGCGGCAAACATGCGCGATCCGCGGTAGAGCGCAGTAAATCCGAAGAAGGAGCGAGCGGTGCAGTTTGGCCATCCCGCGATCTCGTCCGCGAGAGCCGATGACCAAGCCTTCATCTCGTCGGAGACGGGAAAAGACTTCGGACGCGACGGAGCGGATATGGCCCGCTGAGAATTGGGGCGGTTCTGCCGTACTCCGCGTTTCATTGTTTTGGCGAGGGCGGAATCGGCTGGACCACTGCAGGCTGCTGTACGGTCTCCCGTTCCACAAGAGTGATCTTCCGCACCTGGTTGCGTTCGAATGTCTGATCTACCCCATCGACGCGAATCGAGACAGCAGTCATGGTCACGGATAAAACATCCCCGTGCAACACACGGCCGTCGCGCAGCTCGATCTCATCGCGCGATAAGCCGCCGAGTTCAAACGTTATACTCCCGCCGGGACCTTCGTCCGGCTTGATTTCGACCGGAGTTGTACCGGACGCATACCCATCCTCGCTGAAGCCAAGTATGTGGTTTCCGACGGTGAGTCGAACGGTCGCAGGCGTGACACCCTGATCTTTGCCATCGACTTTGAGAGTGGCTCCAGGCGGCACGGAGATCACCTTCAGTGGTACGGTCTTCAGCGAAGTTGGAACACCTTCCGCATCGTTGTGGGCAACCAGGCTGAGCGTTGCAGGAACTCCGAGGGAGCGCACCTGAAACGCGAGTTTGGCCATCTGGCCGGGATCCAGGTCGCTAAAGCTCAGAGTTCCGTTGCCGATGCGGACCTTGTCCTTATCAAGCAAATACACGGTAAACGACGCCAGCGGAACGCGCTTTCCCGACATGTTTTCAACCAGCACGTGGGACTCGAGACTGAGCTGGCCGTTGTACGAACCCAACTGCGCGAACTTTTCAAAGGTCAGCTTGAGAGTGGGGCTGGACTGATCAGGCCACAGCATGATGATCGGAGCGTCCGGTTTTTCCTTCTCTTTTTTGTCCTTGGCGAGGGCGAGCGCGCAAAGGAGCAAGATGACAAACATGAGTGCCCGACGGCTACATATCCTGAGATCTTCGGACATGAAATTCCCCCCTGACTGGAAGGGAGCTAGTTTCTCACACTTTCCATCAGATGCTCGATTTCCGTCTTCTGCTCCGCCGTGAGCGGCAGGAACGGCAGACGCGACGGGCCGCCGAAGTAGCCATTGAAATCCATGGCGTACTTCACGCCGGGCACGCCGAGATCGCCGACCACACGCACGGCCGCCTGCACAATGCGTTCCTGCTTGATGCGCGCAAGCTCCATGTCGCCTTCTTTCCACGCGGCGTAAATTTCATAACACGCGGTCGGCGCGGGGCAGGCAAAGGCGAGAATGGCGCCTACCGCTCCGGCATCGAGTGAGGGATGCAGTTTTTGCGCGGATCCGACAAGAACCTGGAAGCCGATCTCCTTCTGCCGCGTCTTCATCTTGCCAACCACGCTGACTGCGGAAGACGACGGCATCGACAGAGATCCTGAGAGCGCGCCGACCGGCACCAGTTCCCCGCCCTCGCTACTTGAGCCGGCGTTCGCCGCGGCCAGCATTCGCGGCGTGATTGCCTCGAAGGTTTCGGTCACAGTCGCAACACGCTTGACATGCCGTGTCGCTTCGACCATCTTGCGCACTTTTTCGACATCGCCGCTGGATTCTTTGATGCCGATCAGATTCGGATGCTCGGCCAGTTCGATCACGACCTCGGGGGGAATGTCGTATCCCGTCGCCTGAGGAAAGTTGTAGATGATTACGGGAACCGGCGAGCGATCGGCCACGGTGCGATAAAACGCCAGAATGTGCGCTGAAGTCATCTGCTTTTTGTAGTAGTGCGGCGTGCGCACCATGGCCACGTCGTAGCCCAGTTCCGCGGCAAATTCGGTGAGGCGCAACGTCTCGCTGGCCGACTCTATTCCTGTGCCAGCGATCAGAACTTTGTTGGGCGCTGCCGCTTCACGCGCAACCTTCAGCACATCGCGCCGCTCTTGGTCGGAGAGCAGGATCGACTCGCCGGTCGATCCCAGCACAACGATCCCGGAACCCGGCGTGCGCGAGTAACGCTCGACGTTGGCTTCGAGCTTTTTGAAATAAACGCTGCCGTCTGCATAGAACGGCGTGGTAATAGGAGGAAGAATGCCGTGTAAAAGCATGGAAAGGCTCCTTTAAGAGAACCGTTAAGGATACTACTCACGGGCTGCTTAATGAAGATTGGATGAGTCGATATGGTAGGAATACAGCTGCAGTTGATTCTGCTGCATGATCCAGACGAAAGTCTCTTGCGCCTGCCCTTGGGTAAATTTCGTGTTGAAGTCAGCGTCCGCGAGCGTTCGACCGCTCTGCCAGTGCAGATGAAAACCCAGCGGGCGCATCTTCCCGGCGACACCCATTTTCTGGTGGACGGTTTCCAGGACCTTGCCGAAATCTTCACGCGTTCCTGAGCGGCGAAAATCCTCGCTCGCCTCTTCGTAAATGCTGTTGTACTCGGTGCGGTTCAGTTGCTCGTGAAAATGCTCGGCCGCTGCGGCCGCCAGCCGATAATTTCTGTAGGTACGCCCGCCCAAGGAGAACAGGAGAAGCACCAGGACCGCAGCCCCACCGCAGAGAAGTACGATCAGTCGCTTCTTCGAACCACGCCGCGGCGCAGGGGCGGGCGGAAGAATCGGCGTGGGCTGCGACGTAGCCATAGCAGGCTGCCTAGTGGCGGAGATGCGAATCGGGCTGATTTTACCGCATTCCGGCGTGACGTTCGGCGTGCAAGTGCTGCAAAGCGCGAACGCTGAGTTCTCCGCGCTGCAATGCGGCAATGCCTTCGGCTGCGGCTCGAGCCGCCGCCAGAGTTGTGATCGTTGGGATGCGAGCAGTCACCGCCGCCCGACGAATCGCTTTTTCGTCGAACCACGGCTCCAGCCCGGTAGGCGTATTAATGATGAGCTGAATCTTCTGTCCTTTAATGAAGTCGACAACGTTCGGGCGCCCTTCTTTCACTTTGTAGACGCGTTCCACGCCCATGCCCGCCGCTTCAATCACGTCTGCAGTCCCAGCGGTCGCCACCAGCTTGAATCCCATTTCAACAAACTTGCGCGCGACTGGCACGACGTTGCGCTTGTCGTTGTCGGTAACGCTGAGAAAGACCGTGCCCTTGGTCGGCAGTTTCTGTCCGGCGGAAAGTTGTGCTTTGGCGAAGGCTTCGCCAAAGTTATCGGCCACGCCCATGACCTCGCCGGTTGATTTCATCTCTGGGCCGAGTACCGTATCGATGCCGGGAAACTTGTTCCACGGAAACACGGGAGACTTAACGTAGTAGCAGCTGCCGGTGTCGAGATCGGCACGGCGCTCGATGAATTCCGGCAGGAATTCGCGCAGCTTTCGCCCAGTCATAAGCCGCGCGGCAATCTTCGCCATAGGGACTCCCGTTGCCTTCGAAACGTAGGGCACAGTGCGCGACGCACGCGGGTTTACCTCGAGCACGTAGACCTTGCCACCTTCGGCGCCATTGCCGGCATGACCGTTTCCGCGCGGGATAGCAAACTGAATATTCATCAGCCCGATGACTTTCAGCGCTTTGGCGAGCTTGAAAGTGTAATCGCGCATGCGATCGAGCAGGGGCTGTGGAATGTCAACCGACGGCAGCACGCACGACGAATCGCCGGAGTGAATCCCGGCTTCTTCAATGTGCTGCATGATGCCGCCGATCACAACGTCCTCGCCATCGGAGAGCGCGTCTACATCAACTTCGATCGCGTCTTCGAGGAAGTGATCGATCAAAACGGGCCTATCGTGCGAATATTCGACCGCCTCCTGCATGTAGCGCACGATGGCCTGCTCATCGTAAGCGATGACCATGGCGCGGCCGCCGAGCACGTAGGACGGGCGCACAAGAACAGGGAATCCGATACGCTTGGCGCCTTCGACCGCCTCTTCGATCGAAGTTGCCATCACTCCCGGCGCCTGGGGAATCTGCAATTCTTCGAGCAGCTTGTTGAACTGCTTGCGATCTTCGGCGAGATCGATCGACTCCGGCGAAGTGCCGATGATGTTGACTCCCGCGGCTTTCAGGGGCAACGCCAGATTGAGCGGAGTTTGCCCCCCGAACTGCACGATCAGGCCGACGTCGGCGCCTTTTGAAGTTTCATGCTGATAGATCGCCCAGACATCTTCAAACGTCAACGGCTCGAAGTACAGCCGATCGCTCGTGTCATAGTCGGTCGAGACGGTCTCCGGATTGCAATTGATCATGATCGTCTCGTAACCATCATCTCGCAGCGCAAATGAAGCATGGCAGCAGCAGTAATCGAACTCGATTCCCTGCCCGATCCGGTTGGGCCCGCTGCCCAGGATGATGACTTTCTTCTTGTCGGTCGGCACAGCCTCGTCTTCATCTTCGTAGGTCGAGTAAAGATAAGGCGTGAAACTTTCGAACTCGGCGGCGCAGGTATCGACGCGCTTGTAGACGGGCATGATGCCGTGCTTCTTGCGCAGGTGCCGAACCTTGTCCTGCGTCTCGAGCCGCCAAACCTGTGCCAGTCGGCCGTCGGAAAATCCCATGCGCTTCGACTCGCGCAAGACCTCGGCTGGCACCGATTCCATCGGATGCTTTTCCAGTTCGAGTTGCTGATCGTTGATTTCTTTCAGCTGATAGAGGAACCACGGGTCCATCGAGGTCATTTTGGCGATTTGCTTGACCGTGTGTCCCTGGCGCAGCGCATAGCGGATGTAGGCCAGCCGCTCGGGATGCGGCGTCACCAGACGCTGCGTAAGAATCTTGGGCTCGATCTTGTCGGCGCCAACCTTCTTGCCGGTATCGAGCGAGCGGATGCCTTTCATCAGCGCTTCTTTGAAGGTGCGGCCGATGGCCATCACTTCACCGACGGATTTCATCTGCGGTCCGAGCGTGTCGTCGGCGCCAGGAAATTTCTCGAACTGCCACTTGGGAATTTTTACGACCACGTAGTCGAGCGTCGGCTCAAAACACGCCGGTGTTTTGCGCGTGATGTCGTTGGGAATTTCGTCGAGCGTATAGCCGACCGCAAGTTTCGCGGCAATCTTCGCGATCGGGAATCCTGTGGCTTTCGAAGCCAGCGCCGATGATCGCGAGACGCGTGGGTTCATCTCGATCACCACCATGCGTCCGGTTTCTGGATTCACTCCAAACTGAATGTTCGACCCGCCGGTGTCGACGCCGATCTCGCGGATGACGGCAATCGACGCGTCACGCATCGCCTGATACTCGCGGTCGGTGAGCGTCTGCGCCGGAGCAACCGTGATGGAGTCGCCGGTGTGCACGCCCATGGGGTCGAAATTCTCGATCGAGCAGATGATGATGACGTTGTCTTTGGTGTCGCGCATCACCTCGAGTTCGAATTCCTTCCAGCCGAGCACCGATTCCTCAATCAGCGCCTCATGCACAGGAGAAAAATCGAGACCGCGGCCGAGCACGTCGACCATTTCTTCGCGATTGTAGGCAAGTCCGCCGCCGGTGCCGCCCAGCGTAAACGAGGGGCGAACGATGACGGGGAAACCGATCTTGCCGGCAAACTCGATGCCGTCTTTGACGTTGTTGACCAGCGCCGACTTGGGTACGTCAAGGCCGATCCTCTGCATCGCATCTTTGAAGAACAGGCGGTCTTCGGCTTTTTTTATGGCGGCAACGTTCGCGCCGATCAGTGACACGTTGTATTTTTCCAGCACGCCGCCGTCGGAAAGCTCGATGGCAAGATTCAGCGCCGTCTGCCCGCCAACGGTAGGCAACACGGCGAATCCCGCGCCCGGCGACATTTCGCGTTCAATGCGGATGATCTCTTCGAGATATTCGAGCGTGAGCGGCTCGATGTAGGTGCGATCGGCCGACTCGGGATCGGTCATGATGGTCGCGGGATTCGAGTTGGCCAGCACAACTTCATAGCGCTCGGACTTGAGCGCCTTGCAGGCCTGCGTGCCGGAGTAGTCGAACTCCGCCGACTGCCCGATGATGATGGGCCCGGAGCCGAGTACGAGAATCTTTTGTATGTCAGTGCGTTTGGGCATTAGATCTTTGTAGCGCCGGCATCCTGCCGGCTGTCCCGCGGGCGTGCCGCCCGCTCTTTCGCCGCCGAGACGGCGGCGCTACCCTTTCCACTCCTCCATCATCTTGGTGAACTCTTTGAACAGATAATGCGAATCGTGCGGTCCCGGCGCGGCCTCCGGGTGATATTGCACGCTGAAGAGCGGCAGATTGCGATGCCGCAGGCCCTCAAGCGTCTGATCGTTCAAATCGACGTGCGTCAGTTCGACCTCGCTGTCGGGCAGCGAATGCGGGTCAACTGCGAAATTGTGATTGTGCGCCGTGATCTCGATCTTTCCGGTCTTAAGCTGCTTTACCGGATGATTTCCGCCATGGTGTCCAAACTTCAGCTTGAAGGTTTTTCCGCCCAGCGCAATTCCTGTCAGCTGATGCCCCAGGCAAATTCCGAAGATCGGCTGCCGTCCCATCAAGCGGCGAATGGAATCGACCGCGTAAGTGCAGGGCTCCGGATCGCCCGGTCCGTTCGACAAGAAAACTCCATCGGGCTTCAATCCGAGCACGTCCTCCGCTGGAGTCTGCGCCGGAACGACCGTCACTTTGCATCCCTCGCCGCGCAGCTTGCGCAGAATGTTCTGCTTGATGCCGAAGTCGTACGCGACCACATGAAACCGCGCCGGCTCATCTTTTACTCCGACCACCGCGACCGGCTCGTGCGAGCGCTCACCCACTTCCCACACATACGATCGCTTGGTGCTGACCTCCTTGGCCAGGTCTGTCCCATCCATCTTCGGAATCGAGCGCGCCTTGGCAACAAGCCTTTCCGCATCAGTCTCAATCGTAGAAATCACGCCGCGCATCACGCCGTGATCGCGCAAATGCCGCACCAGCGCGCGCGAATCGATATCGGAGAGAACTGGAACTTTGAACTGTTCCAGATATTCTTCCGCTACCTGCTGCGAGCGCCAATTCGAGCTGACGCGCGAGAACTCGCGCACGATCAGGCCCTCGATCCAGGGACGCGTGGCTTCGTTGTCGTCGGGATTGGTGCCGTAATTTCCGATTTCCGGATTGGTCAGAACGACGATCTGCCCGGAGTACGAAGGGTCGGTGAAAATTTCCTGGTAGCCGGTGATGGAAGTATTAAAAACGACTTCGCCGTAGCATTCGCCTTTGGCGCCGTAGCCTTTGCCTCGGAAGACTCTGCCGTCTTCCAGCGCAAGGATAGCCTGCATTCTCGCTCCGAGGAGTGGATTTTATGAATATTATCAGGGAACGCCGCGCCGTTACAGGGAATTCCGACGGGTGCTGTGGAAAAACTCAATTCGAGACCTCAACATCGGCAAGACGCGGAGCTACCGCACTCGCCCCAGCTTATCCATCGGCCAATAGCCGAACACCGCCTTGCCGTA
>JASHOT010000035.1 GCA_030040965.1 Candidatus Sulfotelmatobacter sp.
GTGACGGGCGAGCCGGCGATGAAGGCGTGAACGGAGGAGATTTTGCCGGGGATGGGCGGAAGAGCAAGCAGCGGCGCACGCCAGTCGAGGACGTGGACGTAGATCTTGTTCTCGTTATTGTCCCCCAGTTTTTGGGTGGTGACGCCCCAATCAGCCGGAGGGATGGGACCGCCGCGAGTGCCGTAGATCGAGTCTCCATATTTGGCGAGCCAGTCGCCGATGGCGTGCAGGCGAGAGATGAACTCAGGATCGATTTCGCCGTTCGGATATGGTCCGATATTGAGCAAATAGTTGGAATTGCTGCCGGCGGTGCGAACCAGACGGCGCACGAGTTCGGCGGGAGATTTGTAATTGTGATCGCCGATGTTGAATCCCCAGTTGTCGTTCAGGGTGTCGCAGCTCTCGAGGGGAAGCTGGGTGCTGACATAGCTGGTGTTGAATCCAGCGGTATTTTGTCCGGGAAGGTCGCGCTCGAAGGTCTGGACATCTTCGCCGGGCAATGGCGTTTTGTGATGATTAGGAATGATCAGGGCGGCAGGCTGGAGTTGGTGAATGAGGGCGTAGGTTTTTGGGAGGTGCCAGTCGGCGTCGGGCTTGTCCCACATGCCGTCGAACCAGATGCCGCCGATGGGGCCGTAGTTGGTGAGCAGTTCGGTGAGCTGGCCGTCCATGTAAGTGTCGAGATAGGCGTTCCAGTTGCTGCGGTAGTCGGGATTGTGCCAGTCGAGTTGGGAATAATAGAAGAAGAGCTTGATGCCCTGGCGATGGGCTTCGTCGGCGAGCATTTTCAGAGGATCTTTTTTGTAGGGCGTGCGGGCGACGATGTTCCAGTCGGAAACTTTCGAGTCGAACATGGCGAAGCCATCGTGATGGCGCGAGGTGATGGTGATGTACTTCATGCCGGCGGCTTTGGCAAGCGAGACCCAGGCGTGGGCGTCGAATTTTTCAGGATCGAAAAATAACGGTAGGCGATTGTATTCGTCGACGGTGAGCTTGCGGTTGTGGAAGACCCATTCGCCGTCGCCGAGAACGCTGTAAACGCCCCAGTGGATGAACATGCCGAATTTCATGTCCTGAAATTCGCGGCGCGCCTCGAGGTTGGCGGAGGAAGGTTGGTAGGCGGATTGGGCGGAGAGTGCCGTTGGGCTTTCCGCAATGCGTGGGAGAAGCAAAAATGCGATCGAGCATCTTAGGATCAGGGGAGTGAAATTGCGCATAGTCTGTTTTCAGTGACCGGTGCAGTTTGATTCCTGACTATATCTTCATTTTTCTGTCGCGTCATCCCGAGCGGGACCGTTTTGGGTAGACTTCCGGCTTTTCGGCATCCTCGCAGGATCGGGGTTCTTATTTGCAGATTTCCTGGACTTGCTTGTACGGTTTCGGCGCTACTGGCGGATACGGAATCTTCTTGGCCTCCATCCACAGGTCGAGCAGCGAGCCGCCGTTTTGCGAGGCCACGTCGGGATCGGCGGCATACGCAGGATCGCTCTCCGCTTCTTCGAGCGTCACCAGATGCAGTCCCTTCTTCGCGAGCAGGTCGAACGCATCCGGCAGGATGGTGCTGCTGAACGCGCCCAAGTGCAGCAGCAGAACGTGATTGATATCGTGCCCGTAGACCAGTTTCGTCTGGGCGAGGTCGAGGTCTAGATAGTCGGAGGCAGTCTGCAAGTAACTTGATCGCAGCCACGCGATCGATGGCGCGTCATTTTTCGAGAGGCAGCGTGCGTAGGCGCTGTTCCACATGTAATCTTCCCAGTCGAGCGTTACTTCGGCGATGCGATATCCATGCGCTTCGAGATACGCGCGTGCGGCGCGGCGCTTCTCGATCGTCTCGCCCTCGCGCAGGTAGGGATAACGCAACCATCGCCAGTTCGCATCCTTTGCAGCCAAAAGTTCGAGCACCGGTTCGTTCTCCGCGATCTCGCGCTCAAAGGCTTCCGCCGGATTGGCATTCAGATCGAGATGCGAGTACGTGTGATTGCCAATGGGCTCGGATGCCGCCCAGAGTTTCAAAGCTTCCGCAGCATCGGAGTTGCCTTCGAGTTTCTTCGCATTGACGAATCCGTACGCCGGCGGCACATGATATTTCTGCAGCACGGCCAGAGTGTTCCGTGTGATATCGACGCGCGTCACGCCCGCAGGAAGTTCGCCGTTGAGCGGGAGATCATCAAACGTGATCGCAACTTTCGTTATCGCGACTTTTTGGGCCGCACAGACCTCAATCGCTAACAAGAGAAACAGGACGGTTGGCATCTGGCAGACCCGCCAAATAATTTTCATGGTGTGAGTTTATAAGATGCGGCTAGGTTCAGGCTTCTTGCGCGTGTTCTTCGCTTACGTTTCCGGTGGCGCTTTCTCCGTTATTGATTGATTTCTTGTATGCGGAGAAAGACGCGGCGGCGAGTCCGCAATGTTGGAGGCAGAGTTTTCCTGATGCGATTGAGTCGCACGCCGCTCGGCTTTCTCCACGGCAGCAAACAACTCGTCGATCCGCGTGCCGGTATACATCCAATCTCGAGCCGAAAAAACGAGCCAAGCAGGTCTTTGCAAATCCGGAGGACGATCCCCAGGGGAATGCGGCCTCCGGTCCCAGGGGGAAGCTTAGACAACCAAAGCCTTGAGCGGGCCGCGGTCGGGGATGATAAGCGCGGGCCTATCCAGCCGAATGAGCTGCCTGCGTTTGAGGTCGCTCAATATATCACGACATTCACGATCTGGTTGTGACTCGCACTTCGGCCGGCAAGCTCGCGAAGCTGGCTCCGGTGAAGGCTCCCTTTTCGTGCCCGAAGAGTTCGCTTTCCAGAAGGCCGGTGGGAATGGCGGCGCAGTTTACCTTGACGAATGTCTTCTGGGCGCGCCGACTCATTTTATGAAGGGCGCGGGCAATGAGTTCCTTGCCGGTGCCGGTCTCACCGAGGATGAGGACGGTGGCATCGCTTGAGGCAACGGTCGCAACCTTGGCGAGGATTTCTTTAAGAACCGGACTTTCGCCGATGATCTCAGAGAAATGGCCCTCGGAACGAATTTCGCCTTCCAGATATTTTTTTTCTTCGGTCAGGCGCTGCTTGAGCGCCTCGATTTCGAGATACGAGCGATGATTTTCGATGGCGATGGCGAATTGCGCCGCAACCTGGCTGAGCAGAGAGAGGTCGTCGGATTGAAAAGCATGTTGCCGCGTGCTGCCCAGAATAAAGACACCGAGGGGACCCTTGCGCCGTACCAGAGGAACGCAGCACAGCGATTGCAGGCCTTCGCCTTGAATGCTGGAAAAAACCTGCTGAATGTTCCAGTTCGAGTTGAGAATGTTGCCGACTTCGAGCAGCATCTGCAGACGCGCCATCTGCTGGCGAAGGCGGCCGGTCAGCTCGTGCAGGGATTTTTCGAGTTTCTTGCGATCGGTAATCTCGTTTACGACAACGCCAATTCGCTCAACCCGTTCGTCGGCATTCTTGATGGGAATGTAGTAAGCGATCCAGTGTCCGATTTCATTGCGGGTGGGGAGCTGGGCAGAGATTTCGATCTCGAGTGTGGGATCGCCGGTGGCCAGAACGGTGCGCAGAATAGCCTCAATGGGGTCAGCGGCTGATCCGAGGATTTGGCGAACGGTTCTTCCCAGGCGATCGTTGACTGGCACGCCGTTCATACGGGCCAGCGTTTCGTTGATGGCGAGATAGCGGAACTGGGTGTCGAGGATGCAAAGTCCAACCGTGGAGGACTTGAAGTAGGCTGCGAGCAGTCTTTCCGGCTCGGCAAGAGCTTCCAGATATGAGAACGGATTGGAATTCGAGGGATTAGGAACAGACTCGGACAACATCTCCCGACCTCAAATCCATAGGATGAAGAAGCAGGCTGACATAGCTTCCGCGTGCGGGTGCAGAAAACCGGCGCTGCCGTGCATGAAAATACTGAATGTTTGAATTTTGATTTGTGAAGTTAATTAAAGCTCCGACATTCGTCAAAAAAGGAGCAGGGGAAGAAGTGATCCTGGTTATTTTCGGAAATGACACTCGCTCGCAGCTCGTGTGTTTGGTGCGGGCGGGATAGGCGCGAGGGCTGCACAAAAAAACCCATCAGCGCCTTCCCCTTTGAGGCGCGGCGGTCGAATAACGAGCCGATAGGGCCACCAGGATCGGGGGAGTTAAGTCTTTTTTCTGAGTCTGTTCGGATTTCGGAACAAGGTTGTTGCTCTGTTCGTTTTTCAGAACATGTGAGGTGCTGACTGTTCCCGTTTTGAAACGACTGATTGGCGCACGCAACCGGCCGCACGGTGAGACGAACAAGCAATTACAATAAAATTGTGGCGCGAGGATGGGAAAGCAAATCGGTGGAGGCGCAGCAGGCTGAGGCGGGAGAGAAATCCTCTGGGGCGCGGAAGCAGCTAACGGCAGAGGAAGTGGCAAAGAAGCGAGAGAGGGATGGTCTGGAGCTGTCGCGCAAGCGGGTTCTGCATGAATTGGAGGCGAGCTCGGATCCACGGCGGCGTGAGATGCTCGAAAAGGCGCTCGCCGAGCTGAGCGAAAAGTTGGGCAACTAAAATCGTGGCGACCGCTCGAAGATGAACGAGCCTGGAACGCAAGGACGCAAAGAAAAGTCCGCAAAAGGCGGCGAAAAGCGAAAATAGCCAAGATCGAAATCGGACACCACCGTAACCAGGCCCCTCTGAGCAGGCAAAAGCCCGTGCCGTATAATGATTGCTGATGACCGCCTACGTTTATGTCTCGCTCAAAAAGAGCGTCCTCGACCCCCAAGGGAAGACCATTCATGGCGCGTTGAACAAAATGGGGTATAAAGGTCTGGATAGCGTTCGACAGGGAAAATATTTCGAGCTGACACTCGATGGAGGACTCTCCCGCGAGGAGGC
>JASHOT010000327.1 GCA_030040965.1 Candidatus Sulfotelmatobacter sp.
ATCGTTGAAATCACAAAGCCATACATCGAGCAGCATGGAAGTACCACAGGAGCCGTTGAAGCACTGATGAGGGGCGAACCGGAGCAAGGTCGTTGAAAGCCGTCCAAATGGCAAGGCCTGCAAGTCCTTCCTCGCTTGACCGCATACCAGCCCGAATGCAGCGACCATCGGCTGCAAGAAAGGCATTGCGTTTCAGCCCACTGGTGAAGGCACGCTGGGCAGATGCCTCCGGTGTCGAACGTGTTCCACTCGTGACCGCACTTGCAGAACCATCTGTCTTCCTTGCGAGGCGACCAGCCGCAGAGAGGGCAGCGGATGCGCGGCGGTTCCGAAGCACCGGGCTTCTTCTCTTCGTCATGCTCGCGGTCTGGAACGATGACCGGATTCCCTGCGATGGGAGTCATATCCAGCTATTATGACCTCGACCGAACTGCAATTCGCTGCGGCACTGTCCCTCTTTCCAGCGGAGGTCGCCGATGACCTCGGTAACTGGATTGCCCCCTGTTTTGGTGCTGAGATTCACAGTGGGAGACGTGCCATGAGAAGAAAGAGTGCCGCCGTTTGGGTTTTATTGAGCGTAGTGCTGGCTTTGGTAGGAATCGCCTGTACTTCACAGAAGGGAAATCTCTCCCAGAGAGGCGACGCGAGTAGTGCATCGAGCAGCGTTTCGTCGCGCAACGACTTCAGCCATGATGACGACATAAGGTTGATAACACCTCGCTTCGATGAAGTGGAGAGACTAAACAACATCAACTACTTTCGTGGAAATTTTATCCATTTTGATTGCACGAAAAGCGGATGCGATGGTGAGACCTTGGTTGTCAACAATGCGGGCGCGGTTTTTCCCGGTCGGAAGCATACTTCGGCAGAACTCAAGAACCTCGGCCTTGATCCTAAGACCGTGAAACTAATGAGCGTGCAGTGGAGCCACGCTGAGCGCGATGAATTTGTCTGCATGTTGGCACGAGCCGAATTTCAGCAGAGCATTTTCAATAGCATCTTAGTTGCCACACCAGATGCGGTCGGAGTCAGCCAGTATCAGGACAACATCCTCCTCCCAACCCAAATACCTTCCGGCTGCAAGCTGCCGCCTGACAGCGGCGGATTTCGGTAAACACGCTAAGGCAAAGCGCTCAGAAGCATAACAAGAAAATTCTCTCTGCCAGCATGTACTCATCGAATGCATGCGCGTGCTCGCCGGAAGGCGCGATTTGAGCGCAAGTCCAAAACGCGATAGTTCTGCTCTTATCAGACGAAGAGACGATTCTGAGGCTCGGCGATCTCCACAGGTCGCGAGCATTCCTCGTCATCGTTCGCTACGTGGTTGACGCGACTGCTCACGGGATAACATCGCATGAGCCGAGCATCGAAGGGCTTCAGCAGTTCGGAAATCGCTGCAACGTTTTGCGTTCCCGGATCGAGCCACAGATCATAGTTTTCGCGGTCGAGAATCACTACGCGGGCAGGATGTCAGCCTCGCGCAGAGCGTGTTCAGCCTCTACTGGCCCTTGTACATGGAACGCCGTCATACCGACCTTCCTTGCGGCTGCGACGTTGACTTGGCTGTCATCCAAGAAAAGCACATCGTGACCCTCGCAACCTAGCGTCGCCAGAACATGCTGGAATGCTTCCTCATCCGGCTTGATCTTGCCAGTCAGGTGCGAAGCAAAATGGTGATCAAAGGCTCCTATCAGGTCGCGTTGCTCCATGAGGCTCGCCCACTGCAATGTATTGGTATTGCATAGAGTAGCGCGAACGTAGTTGGCGGGAATGCGTCGTACCAACTCGACCGCGCCGGGCAACATCCGTTGACCCCCGCTGTAAAGCCGAGTCAAGAATTCATCGCTGCCAATTGGCAAACTCATTTGAGTGATCATCTGCTCAGCAAAAGCTGTGGCTTCCATCCGTCCAGTTTCAAATAGTCGCACCAAGGGCGATGCAAGCCAGAACGAGCGGACATGCTCAGCGGTGACGCGATGGTCGAGCCACGACA
The DNA here is from genome assembly GCA_030040965.1 of Candidatus Sulfotelmatobacter sp. Taxonomy (GTDB): domain Bacteria; phylum Acidobacteriota; class Terriglobia; order Terriglobales; family Acidobacteriaceae; genus Sulfotelmatobacter. Next base: position 1,994 of record JASHOT010000327.1, read on the forward strand.
GTAACACTGGTAGACCAGAGAGTTCGATGAGCACCCCTCCAATGTCAAATAGGACAACACGAATCTCCTTTTGCTCAGACCACATTTGCCATTTCACAGCTTGTGCTCCGTGAATGATACCTAGCCTCGCGCACGCGTGCCACGTAAAGAAGTCGCACGCGCAATGGCGAATTCGCCCCTGAGACTATCGGGTGGACGCACGGACATGTGGCGAGCTTGGGTTGGCTTCAACTTCAGCCACAGTCTTGGCGTGCTGATGCTTGCCGCGCTGGCGGTCTGGGCTGGATCGCGAGTCAACGTGCTCCACGTGGGCATCCTGCCAGCGCTGACCCTGATTGGCTGCGTCTATCTTGTTCTCGCCTTGTTCTACTGGTTTCGCGCTCCAGCCATCGGTGTTGCCATTGGCACTGGCTGCTTCGCCGCAGCGTGTGTTCTATCGCTGCGCTGACTCTCATTGAAAGCGCAGACTGTACCTTGCAGGGTTTACTCAAAGGAGACTCATGCGCGAGTATTCTATGGCCAACCCCACAGCTTCGTCCTAAGCTGCGGTCGTGGAAAAGAAACAAGGCCCTCACA
>JASHOT010000328.1 GCA_030040965.1 Candidatus Sulfotelmatobacter sp.
TGCGCTGCGCGGGTTCACACGCATTCACCTTGCTGCGGGTGAACAACAGCATGTGAAGTTGGAGTTGCAGCGGCGTGACTTGAGCTATGTCAACGAATCGGGTGATCGAATGGTTGGCGAAGGCGATTACGTGATCACAGTCGGTGCCGGGCAGCCGGGGACGAAAAGTGCACAGACGGAAGCGCATTTCACTGTTCGTGGGAATGAAAAGTTGCCGGAGTAGCAACCGACATCGGCGGTGAGCAGCGAACAACGAGGACATCTTGAGAAAACGTTGAATTACCCGGGTTATGTGATCTGCCTCATCGCCGGATAGATTTTGCGATACGTGCCATACCCGCTCTCCATCGTCTTTCTTTCTGGTTCGTGGGGAGGAATCCGGTTGGCCACTCGCACCACGCTATCGCAGGCTTCGTCCACTGACTTCCACTCACCGTCCCCCACACCCGCGAGAATTGCCGCGCCGTACGCAGCGCCTTCTTCCGCGGCCACAATTTCCACTTCACGGCCATAAACATCGGCCTGAATCTGTCGCCACAAAGGCGAGCGTGCACCGCCGCCACCAAGACGAATTGAAGTAACAGGAACTTTCATCTCCTCAAAGATCGTAAATGTGTCTTTCATGCTGTAGGCCACGCCCTCCATAATGGCGCGCACCACATGCGCGCGCGTATGCGACGCAGTAAGCCCGATCAATGCGGCACGAGCGTTGGGATCGAGGTGCGGAGTTCGCTCCCCCATGAGATACGGCACCCAGAATGCGCCTTCTGATCCGGCGGGAGCAGTGCTGGCTTCTTGCGCAAGAACGTCATAGGGATCGCGACCGTTTGTGCCGCTTCCCGACGGGCGAACGCCAAACTGATCGCGAAACCAGCGCAGGGATAATCCCGCAGCCTGCGTCACTCCCATCACATGCCAGCGGCCCGGGATGGCGTGGCAGAAGGTGTGCAATCGCCCCAGCCGATCAAGTGCCGGGCGGTCCGTTGCGGCAAAAACGACTCCTGAAGTTCCAATCGTCGCACTCACCGCACCTGATCGCGCAATGCCCATGCCGACTGCGCCCGCCGCCTGATCACCAGCACCGGCAACGACTGGCGTACCAACTCTCAGCCCGGTAGCTTCCGCGCCACTCTTCGAGACTTTTCCGCACACTTGCGGAGATTCGTAGAGAGCCGGCAGCATCCCGTCATCAATGTTGGTCTTGCGCAATACTTCGTTGGACCAGCTGCGGTTGGCGACGTCGAGCATCAACGTGCCCGATGCGTCCGCCATGTCGATGGCTCGCTCGCCCGTCAAACGAAAGCGCACGTAGTCTTTCGGCAGCATGACATGCCGCACACGTTTCCACTTCTCAGGTTCGTTTTCACGAACCCACAGCAGCTTGGTGAGCGTGAAATTCGTAAGCGGAGGGTTGCAGGTCAGCCGAATCAACGCTTCGCGCCCAAACATCTCCGAGAGTTCGTTCGCCTGCGCTTCGCTACGCTGATCGCACCAGATGATTGCGTGACGCACCACTTCATCGGAGGAATCGAGCAGAACCGCTCCATGCATCTGTCCCGAGAACCCAACGCAGGCAATGTCGTCGGCGTTCAGCTTAATTTGTTGTAGCGCATTGCGAACTGCGTTTCCACAGGCTCGCCACCAATCATGCGGATCTTGCTCTGCCCATCCCGGTCTCGGGCTCGCGAACAATTCGTGTTCTGCCGACGCCGACGCGAGAACCTTCCCTCCTCGGTCCATGACCAGGGCTCTTGTGCCGCCGGTTCCGACGTCAATGCCAAGATATGCGATAGCGAATCCTCTCTACGGCCGATTGTTTATTGGCCCGAAGCCAAGGCCAGATCAGTGCTTCCTGTAGGTTCAGCAAGTTGGGGTAGCTTACCGGCGCCGGACTCCTGCGATTGACGTCGCAGAAAGAAATCCAGATTCCCGCGCATCACCAGGTGAGGAGCCAGCGCCAGCTGTTCGAATGAACTGCTACGGTTCACAAGTGCGCGATGCAGCATCCGAAACGCCAATTGCCCTTGGGCACGGGGACGCTGGTAAATTGTTGCCGCGACTGCATTCGATCGAATCTGTGGAACCAGGTCCGCGAACAGGTCGGTCGTGATGATCGTCAGACCGGGTAACAACTTCGCATCCGAAGCAGCCTTGAGCACCGGGATGGAGGCCTCCGTGGTGACATATATCCCGACGAGGTTCGGACATTCCTTAAAAAGCTTGCGACACTTCCGGTACGCCTCGGCTTCGACTCCGTTATCTTCGATGGGATTCAAAAGCTGGAGGTTCGGATAAAGCGAGCGCAGCGTAGTCTTGAAGGCGATATATTTCTCGGCATGCTCCATGATGGCCATGTTGAAGACGGTGATGGCAACGGCTCCCTGCTGTTCTCCGAGGAACCGGCCTATGAGATCGGCTGCCATCGAGCCGCTCACCAGTGTGTCAATCGCCACGATGCCTTGTCGTCCGCTGTTGGGAGCGTCCGTGGCCACACACACGACCGGAACACCGGTGCGCGAGGCACGCTGAATCCAGGGGCGCAAACCCTCTGGATCACTGGGAAAAATGATTATCCCGTCTGCCTTTTCACGCAACGCGGCTCGAAAGGCTTCTTTCTCGCCTCTTTCAATGGACGGATAAGTGCGAAACTCCAACTCCACATTCTCTAAAGGATTCGATGCGGCTTCCTCCCGAATCCCCGCGCGCACTTCGTCCCAAAACGATGTCGACCCCTTCAGCGTATTTACTGAAACGTAAAGCGTGCGCTTCGAAGAAAGAAAGCGGGCGGCGAGGTTGGGCCGATATCCCAGCGTGCTCGCCATTTTGAGAACCTTGGCTTTCGTGGCCGAACTGACACCGGGATTGTCGTGCAAAGCACGGTGCACCGTGCCGATCGACGTGCCCAGCGCATTCGCAATATCCAGAAGCGTTGCGGGCTCTTTAATCATTTCCCCTCGATTGAAGGTGTTTGCAAGTGTTGTAAACGGTCCCCAAACCCGCGCGCTGTTAGGCCTCGCACACGGGTGAAATGTAAACGTTTACGGTGCTCAGCGCAAGTAGTCGCCGGAAATAGCCTTCATCCGTCCTTTTTGATCGGGAATTCCCGACAGTTCATAAATCCACTGGCAAATCGTATCCCGCCATACGATGGCTTCTCCGGCCTGGTAATTCAGCATCGCCAGAATCTCGCTGTAACGTTGCTGATCGACGTGCCCGCGCAGTTCCATCCACTGCGAGACGAAATCGTGCGCGCGTTCTGCGCCGTCATAATGAGAGTCGTAAAAATACTGGATTACCGTTATGCCGGAATGCAGCATGTGTGTGTACGAAACGTGGTGAAAGAACAACAGGAGATTGTCGGGGCACGTGGCCAAAGATTCATAAATCTTCGCCACATCCGGCGGATATTGTCCGATGAAGCCAGTCCCCGTCGCCACCGTCCGATCCATGCCAATTCCCTCGTGATCGGCGCGATGCCATTGCCCCCAACCGTTTCTCTCTGAAGATTCAGGCCCAGGATCGTAGTGATTGCCCGTTATGTTCGTCAGCGTTCCTACTCCCAAAGGACCGGTATAACTCTCGTAGACGGTCCAGGAGCTCAACTGCAGTTTCGTAATGGTTTGCACTATCAATGGATCGCTGCCAAATGTGAGGCGAGTCCACTGATTGGCAATCGACTCCGCGCTGAGCGTGGGATTCCACGCCAGCCGCCCAAAACCATACAGATTGGCCAGGGCCAGAGAATTTCCCAGCCAGGTCGGATCCATGCCCACATTCGCGACTCCCACAACGCCGCCCGCTGGACGATGAAAGACACGCCCCGCCACCAGGTCAGCGACAGTGGACGGATTGCCATTCACGCGCATATCAAAATTGAGCACCTCGGCCCACATGGGGACGAGGAAACACAGCTGTCTCTGTTGCCCCGTGTACTCCTGCGTGATTTGCAGTTCAACGGCTTCGTTTGTATGAGGCAAACCCGCAAGCAGCGGAGACACGGGCTCGCGCACCTGGAAGTCGATCGGCCCGTTCTTGATCTGGATAATGACGTTGTCGTCGAATGAGCCGTCGAGGGGATGAAAAATATCGTACGCGGCCTTGGCGCGATCGTTTTTCAAATTGCGCCAATCGAGGTGGTGGTTGTATACAAACGCGCGATAGAAGAGCACGCCGCCGTGCGGCTTGAGAGCGCGCGCAATCACATTGGCCGCGTCCGCCTGGGTGCGTCCATAGGCCGAGGGCCCTGCCCGCCCTTCCGAGTCCGCTTTCATCACGAAACCGCCAAAATCGGGGATTTCGCGGTAGATCGTATCGACCTTCTTCTGCCACCACGCGGCTACTCTCTGGTCGATTGGATCGAAAGTGTCCAGATCACCCAGCGTTTTCGGGCTGCTCAAATCGACAGCGAGCGCAATCTGCACGCCCCATGGACGAAACACATTCGCGATGCGACTGACGCTGGTGATGAAGGCGTCGTCGAGAATGTGTGGGTCGGCATTCACGTTGTTAATCGCACATCCGTTAACGCCGATTGATGCCAGCAAACGCGCATATTCGGCTGCGCGGCCCAGATCGTCTCGCACTTTGCCATCGGCGAAGTATATGGATGGTCCTCCATACCCGCGTTCGATCCGCCCGTCCAAATTGTCCCATTGATCTACCCAGCGCAATGGAGCACTCGGCTGCTGCATTTCATCCACCGCAGAAATGTCCTCACCCAGTGCAATCTTGCGCAGGAGGGCGAACACTCCATAGAGAACGCCCCGGTCTGTGGCGGCAGTAATCACCAAACACTTGTGGCCGTTGATCCTCAGAACTTTCAACCAGTACCCATCGCCTGACGGTTCTCTCGCGGGCTTGAGCTTTGGGACGATAGTCTTAAGCTCGCTGAGGGTTCCAAGAACGAAGCTGTCGCCCACGGGATTCCGAACATGGCGCGCCTGCGACCCAACTGAAGGCTGGGCAACATCCGCATCCAAGTGCAACGTCGGGCCCAACATCTTCTTGACGCCGGCCGCCAATTCCTGCTGTGCCGACTTCAGCACGGGTGAATCACCCATTGTCAAAACGCTGGACGGCAGGTTTTCATAGATGCTGGCTTGCTCCTTGTCTAAAGCCGTGTAACCCAGCCAGGCGTCGTCTCCCGTCTCAGCGGCAAGCGGACTCGCGCCGGAACTGATCGCAACCACGGCCGCGAACAGCAGGCAGACTCTTATGCGTGGGCAGTTTATTGGCAAGGAGGCATTCCTGAGATACCCTGCCAATAGCGTAAACGTTATCGTTTTCGCCCCGCAAGGGGCTCACCGTTTGGGAACCGGGATCAAATTGGGGACCGGGATCAAAGATATGAGAATCGTGAAATCACCGATCGGAGTCCCGTCCGGGCAAGCGGACGTTCCAAGCGAGAGTTGCAATTAACCGGAGTATCAGAATAATTTGGGGCGCGAATGCCGAATAAACGAATAGCATCACGTCGTACGCAATCCACCAAGAAAGCCATATTGCAAAATCTGCGCGAGCAGGTTCTCGAAGCCAACCTCGAACTTGTCAGAAGACACCTGGTCCTCTACACCTTCGGCAATGCCAGCGGAATCTCGCGCGAAGACGGTCTGGTGGTCATCAAACCCAGCGGAGTGCCTTATGAGCGGATGAAACCCGAGCACCTCGTCGTCACCGACCTGACCGGCAAGATCGTCGAAGGAAATCTGCGGCCTTCATCTGACCTGCCGACTCACTTAGTGCTGTACAACCACTTTCCAGAAATCGGCGGTGTTGCCCACACCCATTCGGAATACGCTACTTCCTGGGCCCAGGCGCGCAAGCCGATTCCATGCTTCGGCACGACCCATGCGGACTATTTCCACGGACCTGTGCCGGTGACCTGCGAGATCGCCGATCATGAGATCGCAGAGGATTACGAAAAGAACACCGGACACGCGATTGTCCGCTGCCTGCGAGACACCTGTCCTTTGGAGGCTCCTGGCGTGCTTGTCGCTAACCATGGTCCCTTCGCGTGGGGAAAAAATGCGGAAGAAGCCGCACACAACGCTGTGATTCTTGAAGCCATTGCCAGAATGGCCTACTTCACACTTGGCATAAATCCTGCCGCACAGCCAGCCGGTAGTACTCTGCATGACAAGCATTATTTAAGGAAGCACGGCAAGAACGCATACTACGGGCAGGGCAAACACAAATCATGACGCCGTCACCCGTCTCCGTAGCACCAAGCCAACCGCTGGCCGCACCAGCGAAGCTCGCTTGGCATTCTTCCGTTTGCCTCAATGGAGCCTGCTGATGACCATTGTCGCCGGGGTGGATTTCGGGACCTTGAGCGTTCGTGTTTCCCTGGTCGACAGTGAGCGAGGTCTGATCGAGTCTGCCATTGCAGAATATCCTTTACACCGCAAGCGTGAAGATCCTGAATACGCAACGCAATCGCACAATGACCACATGCGCGCGCTGGTCGCGGCGACTCGCGAGGTTCTGAGGAAAGCCGGCGTTCACGGTATTCAGATCGAAGCGATTGCGCTCGACACCACGGGATCATCGGTCATTCCAGTCGGAAAAAACCTCCAGCCACTCGGCGAGTATTCCCTCTGGTGCGACCATCGCGCTAAGGGCGAAGCTGCGGAAATCACAGAAGTGGCACGGCGTGAGGGACTCGAGGCGATCCAGTGGTGTGGCGGCATCTACTCCTCTGAGTGGGGTTTTTCGAAACTGCTGCATTGGCTGCGACATAATCCCGAAAAGCGATCAGATTTCGCCTCTGCCTTTGAGCACTGCGATATGGTCGCGGCAACGCTCTGTGGAATCACCGACCCAAAAGATGCAAAGCGCAGCATCTGCGCCGCTGGACACAAATGGTTGTGGAATGCGCAACTCGGCGGTCTTCCACCGGAAGGTTTCCTGATCAAGGTCGACCCGCTTTTGAAAGGAGTCCGGACTAAACTGGACGGCGCTTACGCCACATCGGATCAGATTGCCGGCAAACTTTCCGCCGATTGGGCCGAAAAGTTAGGACTGAAGCCAGACATTCCCATCCCGGTTGGCGCGTTCGACGCGCATTGGGACGCCATTGGCGCCGGCTGTCGAACCGACGACATCGTCAATGTGATCGGCACATCCACTTGCATGATTGGAATCACTCCCTCGGTGAATCTTGTGCCGGGAGTTTGCGGCGTGGTCGAAGGCAGCGTTCACCCCCTGCGCACGGGCATCGAAGCTGGACTTTCCGCGGTCGGAGACATATTCAGCGCCATCGCCACTCGCGCCCAAAGCGACGTAAAGACATTGAGCTCCGGCCTCGAGAAATATCGCGCGGGCCAGACCGGCTTGCTGCGCATGACCTGGGACAACGGCGACCGCACGGTTCTCGTCAATCCGAATCTTCGCGGAGTCACGCTGGGGTGGAATCTGCAGACTACAGCGCAGGACGAACTCTTCGCCGCGATTGAGGGAACAGCCTTTCATACCCGCGTCATTCTCGATCGCATGGCCGAGCATGGCGTCGAGATCAAACGAGTCATCAATGCCGGTGGGATTCCGCAGAAGAACGACGTTCTGAATCAAGTGTATGCCAATGTGTTGGGACGGCCTGTATTGGTTCCAAGCCGCAGCGTGGTGAGCCTGGGTTCCGCGATTTTTGCATTTCTTGCTGCCGGAACCTTCAAAACCATCGAGGAAGCGCAAGATAGAATTTGCCCTTCCTACCGCACCTTCACGCCCATTGCCGCTGAACAACGCACTTATGAGCAACTTTATCCTTTATACAGAAAGCTGTACTTCACTCTGGGACAGTCCAGCCAGGAACTGGGAGAAATCCTTCCGCGGCTCATTGCGGTCGCGGAATCGGTAGCCGGCCCTCGATCGCGGTAAGGAATCGCGAAGGCTACCATACCGCTAATGTCGATTCGTTGGCCACCCGGCGATTCAACCAGCATCAATCAGCGGCGTGCGTTCTTACTGGGCATTCTTGGCCAGCTCGGTCTTCGCGTTCCGCAGCTCCGGGCGGTCCGAGTGTTTGCCGCCATCGCAGTTCTTGAGCAGCTGGCTGTAATAAGCAGTCGCTTTATCCGGCTGATGAGCCAACTCCGCGGCCCGCGCCGCACCGGCGAGACCGTTGAAGCGGTTGGGATCAATCTTCATTGATTTTTCATATTCGGCCAAAGCCACCTCCGGCTGATTGAGCTCGAGAAGCATGTCGGCAAGCATTTCGCGGGCAGGAATGTCGACTTCGGCTTTGCCCAACTTGTCCTGCGTGTCGGCAACCTGACGCATGATCCGCAGAGCATCGTCATTCTTCTTTTCCGCAAAGGCGAGCCACGCGTCGACCTCGCCACGCGATGACCGCGGACCTTCAAGCGTGTAGGCGTACTTCGATTTGCGGGTAGCCTCTTCGGCTTCGTCAAACTTCTGCACATTGTGCCGGGCCGCTTCCACGTCGCCGATGCGCGCCGAAGCGATCGTTCTTGCCCAGTACGTGATCATCTGCAGATCGACCGATGCATTCGCCGCCGGTTCGAGCCTGGCGGCGTCCGACCAGCGATGCATCTCCAGGTCATACATAGCCGGGAAATGCGCGGTGGCGAAACCGTAATACTCAAGCATGCCATTGTCGTCGCCGCTCGCGGGAGCTTTGGCGATAATCTGCTTCTCCTCATCAAGAACATGCGCTGCAGCTTCATCCTGTCCCGTCTGCAGATAGGCATAAAGAAGGAAGTGCATCGCGTGCAGTTCGTGGCCACGCATGAACATCGCGTCGGATTTTTCCGTCAGCGCCACGGACTTCAGATTCGCCTGAATATCTTCATCCCACAACCCGAGCCGGGCGAAAATATGCGAGGGCATATGTACGGCGTGCGCAGACGACGAAGCGATATCCGCGTAGCGACGTGCCGCGGCCAGCCCGAGGGGAGCCAGTTCCGGTGAATCGCAGGAATGAATGATGTAGTGGGCCAGACCAGGATGCTCGGGCTGCTTTTCAAATAGCGGAGTGAGGATGGCCACCGCTTTTTTCTGCGCTTCGTGTGCGGTGTCTCCGGGAGGATCAGAAGCCAGGATCGACAAGGCGTAAAACGCCCCTGCCTCCAGATCATCCGGATATTTCTGGTAGAGCGCGCCCATCGCTTCCGAGTACGCCGCGGACTGCTTCAGATAATGATCCCTTGACGGATCGCTATAGAAAACTGCAAGCGCCGAGATGTAGCCGCGTTCGCGTTCTGTCTTTGCTCCGATATTCTGGGCTTTCTCGAGTTCTTGGTGCCCGCGCTGCAACGTGGAGTCTTCCGGCCGCTCCCATATTTGATGGAATAGGCTCATGCCAATTCCCCAGTGAGCCATCGCGCAGGCGGGATCGCTCTTGGTGATCTCTGTGAACTGCTCCTCCGCCTCCTCGTATCCGAAAGAGTGCAGCAAGGCGACGCCGCGCTCGAAGGCGGCCTGCGAACCGGGTGCGCAGGAAATCGGAAACGAGACCTTCCCGAGTTGCTCGCTGGGATCGTGATGATGATGCATCTGATCGTCAGCGATGCCAGGAACTGCGTAGACAATCGAGAGACAACACAGCAGCAAAAAAGTCGAATTCAAGCAACGCATTTTCCCCACCTCACCGGATAATGAGGCAGTATAAGCCTTACCGGGCCGGCAGTCATTTGCACCCCGTGAGGTCATGCCCTGAAATCAGACGGAGGTCGCAGCCTCACGAATCGTGGCTAACCGTGCGGAACTTTCGCCGTCAAAACTGCGTACTATCAGACAGAAACATCAAGGTAGCGTCTTTTCATGGAACTGCGCATCGAGAATCTCTCCAAGCGGTACCCGGGCGGCGCACAGGCGCTGCAAAATGTTTCACTCAACATACCCGTTGGCATGTTCGGGCTTCTCGGGCCGAATGGCGCCGGCAAGTCCACGCTCATGCGGACTATCGCCACGCTCCAAGAGGCCGATAGCGGCCGGGCCGTGCTGGGCGACATCGACGTGCTCCGTCAAAAGGACTCTGTGCGGCGCATTCTGGGCTATCTGCCGCAGGAATTCGGCCTATATCCCAAGGTTTCGGCCGAGGCGCTGCTCTCGCACTTCGCGACGCTCAAGGGCATTCGGAGTGGGAAAGAGCGGGGCGACGTTGTCGAAGCCCTGCTCCGGCAGACGAATCTCTACGATCATCGTCGCCAGTCGCTGGGCAGTTTCTCCGGCGGCATGAAACAGAGATTCGGAATCGCCCAGGCGCTGCTCGGCAATCCGCGCCTGATCATCGTGGATGAGCCCACCGCCGGCCTCGATCCCGAAGAGCGCGTGCGTTTTCACAATCTGCTGAGTGTGATCGGACAAAACATCATCGTTATTCTTTCTACCCACATCGTTTCTGACGTGACCGATCTTTGCCGCAATATGGCAATCATTCATGAAGGGCGCGTGCGCGTCGCGGGCAATCCCTCGGAGTTAGTCGCCGAGCTTCAAGGCCGCGTGTGGAAGAAATCCATCGCTCACGATGAAGTCAATAGTTATGGCGAGCGATTTCAGCTGATCTCGATGCGCTTATTCGCAGGCCAAACCATGGTTCACGTGTTTAGTCCTCGGCAACCCGATGCCAGCTTCGAACCAGTCGCGCCGGATCTCGAGGACTTTTATTTCGCGACGATCAAGGGATTCATTTATTCGGCGCAAACAGCAACGGTGAACTGAATGGGGTTAACTAATGATCGCCTCGATCCTTGCCTTCGAATTCTCGCGCCGGTTGCGCCGCATCTCGACTTACGTCTATTTCGTCGTTTTCCTCGGCCTGGGTTTCCTGTTTGTGCTGATGTCAGGCGGCGCCTTCAAAGACGCCGCAGTCGATTGGGGCACAGGGGGAAAAGTCCTTGTCACTTCGCCCTTCGCGCTGAACCTGATCATTATGTTCGTGAGTTTTTTTGGCGTGGTCGTGGTGGCCGCACTGGCGGGCCAATCGACTTATCAGGACGTCGACAATAATTCCACCGCTTTCTTCTACACGGCTCCGATTACAAAATTCGATTACCTCGCCGGACGCTTTCTGGGAGCTCTGGCAATCCAGATCGTGATTTTCACCAGCGTCGGTTTGGGAGCGTGGGTAGGTACGCGAATGCCGTGGCTCGATCCGGCCCGCGTAGGTCCGCAGAGCGCGTACTTCTACCTGCAGCCGTATTTCACCATGGTGATTCCGAACCTCATCTTCGTCTCCGCGATCTTTTTCTCCCTGGCCGCGCTGGGACGGAAGATGTTGCCAGTCTATGCCGGCAGCGTGATCCTGCTCATTGCTTACTTCGTTGCTGACCAGCTTTCTGCCGACCTGACTTCCACGACGCTGGCGGCGATGATCGATCCATTCGGAGGAAATGCGGTCTTGCGGCTCACAACGTACTGGACGCCGTTTCAGCGCAACACGCAGATCATTCCTCTGGCGGGCGTTCTGTTGTGGAATCGCATTCTGTGGCTCGGCATCGGAGCAGTCATTCTGGGCGCAACCTACGTGCGCTTCTCATTCACCCACAAGGCAGGAAAAGCTGGTGGCCGCAAACTGCAGGACGTTGGGCCTGAATCGGTTATCCCAGTTTCACAAGCGCTGCCGGTGGTCCATCCCGTATTCAACGCGGCCGAATCATTTCGCGAGCTTTTCTCTCTCACGCGCCTGCAGTTTTCCGAAACGGTGAAAAATGTTTTCTTTGGCGTGCTGCTGCTGGCCGGCGCGCTCCTGGATATTTTCTTCGCCTATGACATCAACAATCCCTTTACCACGCCCGTGTATCCGGTGACGTGGCGGATGATCGAACTTGGCGGAGCCGGATTTACCCTTTTCATCCTGGCGATAATCACTTTTTATGCGGGCGAACTGGTCTGGCGCGAACGCGATGCGCAGTTGAATCAGATCATGGACGCGCTGCCGGTGCACCGCTGGGTGCTTTTTTTGAGCAAGCTGTTTGCCCTGATGCTGGTTCAGGTCTTGCTCGTTCTCATGGTGATGGTGTGTGGCGTCATTGTCCAGCTTCTTCACGGTTATCGCCATTTCCAGTTTGGCCTGTATTTCACCGACCTCTTCGCCCACTATTTGATCAGCTACTGGATTCTGTGCGTGATTGCGATGCTGGTCCACACCGTCGTCAATCACAAGTATGTCGGCCACTTCGTCATGGTGCTCTATTTCCTGGTCGAGTTTCTGGTGCTGCCGCAAACCAGTTTTCGAGACTATCTCTACCTCGTCGGCGAATCGCCGCAAGTGATTTACTCCGACATGAATGGATACGGCCCGTTCGCCGCACCCTTGTTCTGGTTTCATCTCTATTGGGGACTGGGAGCGGTGACGATGGCGATGGTGATTAATCTGTTGTGGGTGCGCGGCATGGAAACCGGCTGGCGCAACCGATTCAAACTGGCGCGAGCAAGATTTTCGGCTTTCGAAGCTGCCGGTATCGCCGTCTGCGCTGTGTTGTTTGTTGGCGTGGGAGGCTACATCTATTACAACACTCACGTTCTCAATCGATTTCTAACCCCCGCCGAGTTCGATCGAGACCGGGCCCAGTACGAGCTCAAGTACAAGCAATATAAGAAAATGCCGCAGCCCCGGATCGTTGACGAAAAAGTTGACGTTGATCTCTACCCCGAACAGCGCCTCGCCGTATTCCGCGGCCAAGAAACGCTGGAGAACAACACCGACGCAACCATCGACCAGGTCGCCGTCACGCTCTGGCCGGAGGACGCCTTTATCATCCCGCGCCCTCGCACCGACATTCGCAAACTCGTTTTTGAAGGCGGCCAGACTCCAATTCTGGAAGATGCATCCCTGGGCTTTTCCATCTATCGGCTGGCGAATCCGATCCCTGCACACGGACGCATCTCGCTCACGTTCGATCTGGCGTATCCGAATAATGGATTTGTGAATTCGATGCCCAATGGCGACATTGTTCACAACGGCAGTTTCGTCAGCAGCAGTTACATCCCCTTCATCGGCTATCAGCAGGATGTTGAACTGGTCGATGACAGCGCGCGCCGCCGCTACGGGCTGCAGAAGTCGATGGGCTTCCCCAAACTCGAAGATCTTTCTGGCCGCCAGCATAACTATGGCACCACCGATGCCGACTGGGTGAACTTTGAAGGTACGGTCAGCACTACCGCCGATCAGATCGCAATCATGCCGGGATATCTGGAGAAGGAGTGGACGCAGAACGGCCGCCGATACTCTCATTTCAAATCCGAAGCACCCTTTATGAGCGGTGCTTTCTCGGTGAATTCGGCGCGCTACGCCGTGATGAGCGATCGGTGGCACGACGTGAATCTTGCCATTTACTACCAGCCCGGACACCAATTCGATCTCGACCGCATGATGAACGGGATGAAGGCCGCGCTCGATTACTGCAGCACCAACTTCAGTCCGTTCCAGTTCCGCCAGCTTCGTATCGTCGAATTTCCGCGCTACGGCGATTTTGCCGAATCTTTCCCGAACACGATTCCGTTTTCCGAGAGCATCGGTTTCATCACTTATGTCGACCCCAACAAAGTTGATGCCATCAACTTGCCGCTCTTCGTCACTGCGCACGAAACCGCGCATCAGTGGTGGGGACATCAAGTGTTGAGTTCGAACAATGAAGGCGCCACAGCGATCGTAGAGACCTTAGCGCAGTACTCGGCGCTGGAAGTGATGAAGCACACGTACGGTCCTGAGTCGATGAGGAAGTTTTTGCGCTATCAGCTTGACGGCTACTTGCGTGGGCGCGCGCAGGAGCGCGATGAAGAAAAGCCCTTACTGCGTGTGGAACCGCTGCAGGGCTACATCCACTACAACAAAGGCGGCCAGGTCATGTACGCGCTGGCAGACTACATTGGCGAAGATCGCGTGAATCAGGCTCTCGCCAAACTGGTGAAAGATTGGGCTTTCAAGGGTCCGCCATATCCGAGCGAACTCGATCTGGTCAACGATTTGAAAGCTGTCACCCCGGCCGAGTTTCAATACGTCTACGAAGACTGGTTTGAGACGATCACGCTGTTCGATAATCGCGCGGTTTCGGCCACGTACTTTTCGTTAGCGGACGGCAAGTACCAGGTGCACCTCACGGTGGATGCCAAAAAATATCGTGCCGACGGCAACGGACAGGAGCATCTCATTCCGCTGCACGACTTTATCGATATTGGCGTGCTCGATTCCGATGGCAAATTCCTCTACCTGCAAAAACACAAAATCGAGCAGGAAAATCAGGATTTCACGGTCACCGTGGACAAAGTCCCGGCACGGGCCGGAATCGACCCTCTAATCAAATTGATCGACCGTAGCCCGGACGACAACGTCATCGACGTGAAGAAGCAATAGTGCCGCGGCCTTTCTCGCGAAATGATTGCAATGCAAGTCCAACCTCGCCCCGTCACCGCTATGTAAATCATTGAAACAAAAATGGTTACTATAGGAGCGAGAACCTGCCCTATTGCCATGGGACCTAGCTCTGCCGTCTCCAGGCGGGAACTTTGCGACCACTTTCAACGTACTAACTGGAGGGTGGCTGCAGTGGAGGTCAGGGCGTTCGACCTATAACCATTCCCCAACAACATCGTCCAACTTTTCGAAAGGATCGGATAAAGCCCCGTCAAAATTAGTGCATCTAATGGAGATAGTAAGCCCCGTACAAGTGAGTGGATGATGCGAAGCGTGTCAGACATCCTCGCGCAGATCTTTCGCAACTTGTGGGCGCACAAGCTGCGATCGTTTCTCACCATGTTCGGTATTGCATGGGGCGTGGGATCGCTATTGCTGCTCGTCGGAGTCGGCGAGGGCTTTCGTTCGGGCAACAAACGTGAACTGGCGGAATGGGGTAAAGACATCATGTTTTTGTTCCCCGGTCGCGCGCCCGCGGTCGCCGGAGAGATGAACTCTGCCCGCTCTTACCTGCTCACTTATCAGGACTACCGGGACATCCGCCAATCAGCGCTTGTTCGCAACGCCTGCCCCATCATCTCGCGCAGCGACCTGCATGAAGTCAGCGAATTTGCCAGCGGCAGCGGCGAGATCATGGGAACCGAGCCGCAACTGAACGAGATCAGTTTTCTTCCCATCAAGGATGGCCGCTGGCTCAACACGATGGACGGAGCGCAGCGACGCAACGTGATGGTTCTGGGAAATGAGTTGCTGAAAACGCTTTTTCCCGGACGTCCGGCGGTGGGTGCGTTCGTGTTGCTCAACGGCGTGCGCTTCGAAGTCGTCGGCACCCTGCCGCACCTCGGCCGCGGTGACAACATGTGGCTGAACATGCGCGGCTACATCCCGTTTGAAGTCATGGCTGAGAACTTTCCGCTAAAGGGTGAAAACCATCAGAACTCGATCTCGTTTATCGAATATCAGCCGCGCACTACCGCCGAACACGCACAGGCTCAGGAAGAAGTTCACCGGATCATTGGGCGCAATCATGAATTCGATCCCACCGATCTCAATGCCTTCGACGAGTGGGATTCGATTCAGGAATCAAAAATGGTCGGAACCATTTTCGACGTGATGAACATGTTTCTGGGAGCGGTCGGCATGGTCACCTTGGCGCTGGGCGCGATCGGCGTGATCAACATCATGCTGGTTGCCGTGAGCGAGCGCACCCGCGAGATCGGATTGCGCAAGGCACTGGGCGCCACCAACCGCAGCATCCTTTTTCATTTCTTCGTCGAGGGCTTGATTCTCACTCTGGGCAGCGGACTGATCGGATTGCTTTTCGCCACGGGCCTCATGACCTTGATGGGCGGAGTGCGAGGTCCGCAAGGATTCGACCCGCCGAAGCTGGTGCCCATGTCGGCAATTCTGGCGATTGGCAGCCTGACTCTGGCGGGAGTGATCGCCGGGCTGTATCCCGCGCGGCGAGCGGCGATGCTCGAACCCGTGGAGGCGCTGCGCCAGGAATGAGCAGCGCTGCAGCAGGAGTAATCGAACGATATGCTTCGTGATTTATGCCAGGAAGCTTATGCGGCGATGCGTCACAACCGGCGCCGCACCGCGCTCACCATGCTGGGCATGGCGTGGGGCATCGCTACGGTCGTAATGCTGCTTGCCTACGGCGACGGCTTCGGACAGGCGTTTGAGAATATTTTCGCTAATTTTGGAACGAAGCTGGTCATCGTCGTCCCGGGAAAAACTTCCACACAGGCCGGCGGACAAAAATCGGGCGAGCAGATTCGATTCACCGAAGACGATGTCGATGCGCTTACCACGAACCTGCCGCAGATCACGCGTATCACCCCCAACGTCGAGAAAGCGACGAATGTGCAGTACGACACGCGGATTTTCAGCTTCACCGTGAGCGGGAACGACCCTAACGTATTCGATGTTCGAGCGCTCAAAATGGGCCAGGGTCGCTTCTACAACATGGAGGATCAGGTCCAGCGGGCGCGCGTGGCGGTGATCGGATCGGAGGCGAAGGAGAAACTTTTTTCCGGACGAAACGCGCTGGGCGAATACATCCGGCTCGACGGATTGAGCTTCGAAGTCGTCGGGGTGCTGAGCGCGAAAATGCAGGAGGGTAACGACGACATCAACCGCGTGGTCTACATTCCGTTCACCACAATGAGCGATCTGAAATCCACGCACTACCTCGATACCATCTGGTTCAACTACGAAACTCCGGAATATGACCGGATTGAACCTTCCGTGCGGTCCATTCTCGCAGGACAACATAAGTTCAGCGAATCCGACCGGCAAGCGGTGCGCGTGTTTAATCTGATGACGCAGCTGCATCAGTTCGAAATTATTTCGCTCGGCCTGAAAATCCTCATGGGATTTATTGGCACGCTCACGCTGGGCATCGGCGGAGTTGGCCTGATGAACATCATGCTGGTTTCGGTGACACAGCGAACCCGCGAGATCGGAGTGCAAAAAGCCCTGGGCGCGGAACGGCGTTACATTCTCATGCAGTTTCTTGCCGAGGCGCTAACGATTACCTTCATCGGCGGAGTGCTGGGGGTGATTCTGGCGTATGGTGTCGCCCTTTCTGTTGGCAGGCTCACGCTGTACAGTGCGTTCGCGAAGAATGCCGAACAGGGAGACATTCGGCTCATCATTGCGCCCGGAACGCTGATCGCCTCTACGCTGATTCTCGGCGCAGTCGGACTCATCAGCGGTATGATTCCTGCCTTCCGCGCTTCGCGCCTCGATCCCATTGAAGCCCTGCGGCACGAATAGCAGAGGGAACCCGGCAGCTTCTCACACTTCCGGTACGATCTTGAATCCGATGGCCTGCAGTTCCTCTCGCATTTGCTCCATCGAATAAAAACGCAGCGCATGAATTCCCAGCTTACGTGCCGCCTCAACATTGACTTCGCGATCGTCGAGAAATAAGGTTTCCGACGCCTTCGCCCCCAGACCTCGGAGCGTATGCTCGTAAATCGCAGGATCAGGCTTGACCAGGCGAACTTCTCCGGAAAATGTTACGAAATCAAATTCATTGATCCAGGCAAACTGGCGCCGGCAATGTGCCACCATCGCCGGGTGCATGTTTGACAGCAATCCAATTTTCATGCCCGAAGACGCAAGCTGGCGGGCCCACTCCACCATGCTGAGATTGATATTGCTCCACATGGCCAGGTCGAGCGCGCAAATCTCGCCTAGCGTCTGCTGGCTAATCTGCATGCCGGCATCCTTCGCCAGCATCGACCAGTAGACCTCTGGCGTAAGATCCCCACGATCATAAGGACCGCGATTCCGGTCCCACAAGGCGGGAAGCCGGTCCACGCTGACGCCGAAAAAACCAGCGAGTTGCTCGGTCTCTTTCGCTGTTGGCCGATGAGAGAGCACCTCACCGTAGTCGAAGATGATCGCATTCAAATCCAAAGAAGACCTGCCAGAATCCGCAGACATATCTCATTTTCTCATTTTTCGGTTTCTGCGGACTCGTTGGCAAAGGAGGAAATTCACGTGCAGAAACCCGGACTAATCGCATCATTTCGCGGATTCTCTACGGATTCCGTGACGGGGCAAAGTGCCAGCAGTAAATCGCGCCCAGGATGGCCAGTATCGCTCCCCACCATAAACTCGCATGGTATTGATAGAGGACCACGCGAACATCCGGCGGAGGAGGCTGAATCAGCTCATAGATACCCGCGCCCAAGATGATGACGCCGTTCACCAGCAACGAAATACCAATGAAGAACCAGATCGAAATCGATTCTTTACCGTGCGCCGTTTCCGGGCTCATGGGACCTCTACCAGAAGATGATTTGCAGAACAATAAAGACAATCACAACCACGGCCGCCCAAAACGCAGGCCGATGAATCAGCGAAACCTGCTCTTCATGCGGGATTTCTGTGGCTCCGTATACCAGCCCGTTCAACTCTTCCACGGGCCGGGGCTTCGTGACAAGGCTAACGACGACCGTCACGATGATGCACACCAGGCACGACCAGAGAGCGCGATACATATTCTCGGCCATGTCTTTGGCGTGGGATGACAGAGCGACATATCGCAGTGCGGAATGATCCACCTGCACCCATGCCCACAACCCAACCGAGGACAGCGTTCCCGTTAGCAGCCCGAGAAATCCACCCGCGTTTGTCGCGCGCTTCCACAACATGCCCAGCAGCACAGTTCCGAACAAAGGCGCAATGAAAAAGCTGAACAGCGCCTGAACATAATCCATGATGCTGCCGAATCTCA
>JASHOT010000329.1 GCA_030040965.1 Candidatus Sulfotelmatobacter sp.
AAATACTCTCGCGATACACGAGGTACGAGCGCTCAACGTTTCAGGCGCGGCCGGGTGAGCCTGCGCAATCGCCGACGTTGGCAGGCGTGGGGAAGGTCGATGTACAGAAGATGGCGCCGATTTTGCACGCAAAATCGATCCCGGTCCCGGCAGCAGGAAGATCAGAATCGGAGTCACAATCGCCTGAAGAATATTGCCGAAATCCAGAGCAATTCTCGCGAGATTGCATGAATGGAGCTTCCAATAGGCGCCCGCCCCATAGAAACTGTGGAGGGCCTGCTCCATGGGGAACGCGAGGACGAGCGAGACTCCGAACGCGGCGCGGAGAAAAGGCCACGCCTCGCGATTGAGCCATTCGCCGTCTGCGTTCAAGCGATTGCCGCGGGAACAGATCGGACAGGGATCGGTGCCAGTCCCATTGCTGCCCCTCTTTTGTCATGGACCGCCGAGCTGCGCTCGACCGGACAGCCGAAGCGGCTGTCCCTACATGGATCTATTTGGGTTGTAAAGTCTGCGCGATCATCACCTGCTTCTTGAAGTTCTCCACCATGTTCGCGTCCAGCCTTACTTCCGTTGGCTTCTTGGCCAGGGTCATGGTGTCGATCTTGTCCTGCAGTTTGAGCAGCGCATAAAACAGATTTTCCGGACGTGGAGGGCATCCGGTCACATACACATCGACAGGAACAATCTTGTCCACACCCTGCAGCACGGCATACGTATTGAACGGCCCGCCTACGGACGAGCACGCGCCCATCGAGATCACCCATTTCGGATCGGGCATCTGGTCGTAAATCCGCTTCACCACCGGCGCCATTTTCAGTGTCACCGTTCCGGCCACGATCATCAGATCGCTCTGCCGTGGCGAGGGGCGAAAGACCTCGGAGCCGAAGCGCGCAATATCGAACCGCGACGTCGACGAGGCGATCATCTCAATCGCGCAGCAGGCCAAGCCGAAGGTCATCGGCCACACCGCCGACTTCCGCGCCCAGTTGAAAACGTAGTCGACGGTCGAAATCAGAAAATTCTTTTCGAATTTATTTTGCAGCCAGCCCATGGGTGTCCTTAGAAGACTGTCCTTGTGCGTCAATCCTCGTGCGCCGTACACAGGCAGGATAGGTGGGACAAGGGACCGTGTCAACGAGACGAAAGCGAACGAGACGAAAGCGAGCGCTTAGCCCGACACGCTGCCGTCCGGAGTGACGTTCCCGGCTGCTCAGGCAGCAGGAGTTCCGCCTTGCCGTGCTGGCGAGCGTTGCCCCATAAGCTTCAGAACCGTCAGCACCAGCGCCGCGAAGAAAAACAGAACTCCGATCAGTGTGGAAGCCACCCCGACGACGGCCGGCAGTCCGTTGGTGTTAATTGCAATCTGCAAAGCCGCCCCGGCCACAGGATACGCGCCGCTAAGAGAAATGGTGCTGTCGTGGCAGTACCCGAAGATCAATCCCAGTCCAAGTCCCAGAAAGAGGATTGAAGCGATCAAAGCGCGGTCGGAATTCATAAAGCACCCTCGACACAGGCAGAATAGAAAAGCCGTAGGACGGTGTCAAACCGCAGTGTCATTGGCGATTCATTCGTGTGCAGCACGATCACCACCGGCTTGTCGCTGCCCTCATCTCGTTGCGTGTAGGTGTACGTGGTTCCATCTTCCGAGAGTTCCCAGTCTTCGTGGTCAAAAACCTTGCCGTTGATCCGGGTCGTTGCCTCAACATGGCGTGGCCCGACTCGCACCGCTGAAACCGTCATTCCTGCCGGAAGCCTCGGGCCTTCTTCCGGATATTCTTTGCCGTCGAATTTCAACGAATAGTGCGTTCCATCCAAAGGGACCCGCACTGTAATGCCATCGTCGCCGTTCGCCTCAATGTCGACTTCGGTGAAGGCAAGATCGACCTTGGTCGATTCCCATGTGCCCTCAAAGCCGTTCTTACCCGCTGCCTTTCCAACAGGCGTCCGCTTCATCGTACTGACGCCTGTCGTGGGGTTGCCGTTCTCATCCTTGCTGCTGAACGTTCGCGTCATCGTCACGCCGTCAGCGGCCAGCACCCAGGCTTCGCTGCTGATCGTCTTGCCTCCACTTTTATTCGTGAATTCCCATGTGGTGGGGTTGACCACCGTCATCGAGACAGTGCTTCCAAAGGGAGCAGGTTGGTCCGTGCCGTCGGCTTTCACCGTCCAGGTGAAGGCTCCATCCTGAAATTTCCACGTGTTCGGCCCCGCAGCCGCGACCGAGTCGGTTGTTCCCGTGATAAGGCTCTTGTCTTTGTCGATCTTCCATCTGCCAATGAAGGGATTATCCGCGTAGAGATATGACGAAAGCGCGAGCGCGAGTACAACGGCAGCTATACTTTTCAGGCGCACAAGAGCTCCTTTGTGCATACGATTTTCCCATGAAAATCTTCATGACCCTGAATGAATGCGATTAGGCCGTCAGCCAAACGCTGTCGCATCTTTTGCGCGGCCCACCTTCACGTTGCCGGTTGTAACGCCCGTCCTACGCTACAATGAAAGCAAGGCTGTGTGGATGCCTCAATGACCCTGACCAAACAGCAAGCCCTCGAACTGTTCCAGTCCGATGACCTGATCGGTATCGGCATGGAAGCCGACGCCGTTCGCCGTCGCCTGCATCCTGAAGGCGTGGTCAGCTACATCATCGATCGCAACATTAATTACACGAACTTCTGCACCGAGTACTGCACCTTCTGCGCGTTCTATCGTCCACTGAAGGGACCAGCCGCCAAGGAAGGCTACATCCTCGACTTCGAAACCATTTACGACAAGATTCGCGAGACCGTCGAACTCGGCGGCACGGGCGTGCTCATGCAGGGAGGCCTGCATCCCGACCTGAAGATCGACTGGCACGAGAAGATGCTCGGCGGCATCAAGCAGCGCTTCCCGAAAATTCATCTGCACTGCTACTCGGCGTCAGAGATCATCGCCATCGCCGAATACAGCAGGCTTTCGATCCGCGACACGATTCTCCGCCTGCGCGATGCGGGCCTCGATTCAATTCCCGGCGGCGGCGCCGAAATTCTGGATGATGAAGTCCGCTACAAAATTGCACGCCTGAAGTGCCTCACCGATGACTGGCTGAACGTCCATCGCACCGCGCACCAGATCGGGATGCGCACCACCGCGACCATGATGTTCGGCGTGGGCGAAAAGTACGAGCACCGCATCAACCACTTCCAGCGCATCTATGACTTGCAGGAAGAAACCGGTGGATTCACCGCATTCATCCCCTGGACGTTTCAGCCGCACAACACCGCCCTCGGCGGACGCCACTGGGACGAAGCCACTGCTGTCGAATACTTGAAAACGCTGGCCATCTCGCGCATTTATCTTTCGAACTTCCTCAATGTGCAATCGAGCTGGGTCACGCAAGGATTGAAAGTCTGCCAGATGGGTCTGCGCTTCGGCGGCAACGACGTCGGCAGTGTGATGCTCGAAGAAAACGTTGTGAAAGCGGCAGGGGTTTCCAATTGCACCACGGAAGAAGAACTTCGCCGCATCATCCGCGACGCGGGATTCAGACCCGCGCAGAGAGATACGCTGTACCGGCAGTATTTCCTGAATTAATCCGGCATCTCACAGCAGGTTCCTCACCGAGTCTTCGACTCGATCGGAATGACATCACTCTAAGTAGTTGGGTGAAGCAGAAGCTGTGACAATCCTCACAGCCAGCCTGTGAAAAACGCGATGTTATTCCGAATCGGGCCTGAAAGGCCCGGTGAGGAACCTGTTTTTTGCCGGCTTTGCGATAAAATAAAATCAGGAAAATGTCCACCTACCCCATCAAAACCTGCGTCGTTTGTGGTGAAGATTTCGAACTGAAGCCCGGTAAGCCTGGATTTGCGAATCGTTGTCCGTCATGCAGCGAAGAAGATGCGGACGGGGAATCGAAGTCCGCTGATCCGCTAAAGGCTGACAAAGGTGCCAATGCCGCCCGCCGCGAGGCGATGAAAAATCTGCTGTATCGCAAAGATAGCTGAACTTTCTTCTGGGATTACCCAGCGCCTGAAGCCGCTCAATTTTTCGACCGCTATGCGGCGCGGCTAAAGCCGCGCCCTTTCAAAACGCTAGTTCTGTCAGTCACTGCTTCCCAATCCAAGTTGCCATCTTTTCCAACGCCACGGGCGACATCGTCTCTTCAATCTGAGCATACTCCGAAGGAGATCCGGTCTTCGCCGTCTGGAACAGATGATTCAGTCCCGGCAACTCGTCGATCTCAACATTCTTGTTTCCCGCGTCGGCCAGCGCCTTGCGAATCACCGGCAAATTCTGATCGGGCAGCACCTGCTTGTCGAGCGCGCCGTTGAGCACCAGCACCGGACATGTCACTTTGCGCAGCGCCACCGCCGGATCGTAGGTCAGAAAATAGCGGAACCATGGCGAGGTCATCTGCTTGATCTCCATGCCGATCTGCGCGTCGGGGACGTCACCCTTCATTTTTTCCCGCAGTTCCTTGTCGAGCGCCGCGTCATCTTTCTCGGTCTCGACCAGATGCATGATGTCCCGTTCCTTGGCGGCGTCTTTCGCGGCGTCTTCGGGTTTGGTTCCGTTGGCGATGGCGATCGCCTCGCCTTGCGCCACGATCACCTGATCGCCGGGTACGCCAGTTCCCGCCATCATCACAATGAATGCGACATCTTTATTTCGTGCGGCAATCATCGGTGCAATCACGCCGCCCTCGCTGTGACCGATCAATCCAATTTTGTGCGGATCGACCTCCGCCCGCGTCTTCAAATAGGCAATTCCCGCCTCGGTGTCGGTAGCGAAATCTGCCGTCGTCGCGGTCGTAAACACTCCTGTCGATTTGGCCGTACCGCGATCGTCGGCGCGCAGCACGGCAATTCCATGCCGCGTCAGGTAGTCCGATAAAATCAGAAACGGCTTGTGCCCGAGCAGAGTCTCGTCGCGGTCCTGCGGCCCCGATCCCGTGATCAGCACCACGCCGGGAAAAGGTCCCGTGCCCTGCGGAATGGTCAGCGTTGCGGCCAGGGTAACGGTCTGCACTTTATTTTCATACGTCACTTCTTCTTCGCGATAGGGATACGGCTTGACCGGCACTTGCGGCCGCTTGGGCTCAAGCTCAGCCTGATCCTTTTCGCTCACGCGCTTCAACGTGAGCGGATGCGATCCGCCCATCTGCGTGAACGTACCCTCGATCGAGGAAAGATCGGCAGCAATCTTGCCCTCGAAAACCGCGTCAATGGCCTTTGCTTCAATCTTCAATGACGAACCGTCGCGTGTGGTCGAAGACGTTGCTATACCCTTCGCACCCTGATCGGGGCTGTCGAGCGTGGTCGTCAGTCCGTTGGCGGTAGTCGTGATGTGATACACCACATGCAGCTTGATGGCTCCCAGGTCGAGCAAGCCCATCCATGCACCGTCGATGTCTGAGGGCTTGGCCGGCTTGGCGTCGGCGGATGCCACGACTCGCTTGAAGTTGAGCGCGAGCGGCTGTCCTTGCGACCAAGTGCCTTCGATCGTACTGGCATCGGCCGATACTTTTCCTTCGTAGGTGCCGTGCACGGCGTCGACTCCCAGGCTCAGCTTCGAATCTTTCAAGGTGATCGAACTGACAGGAATGTCG
>JASHOT010000330.1 GCA_030040965.1 Candidatus Sulfotelmatobacter sp.
GTGCTGGCCGAGCAACTACGGCTAGGGAAGCAGATTTTTGATGAGGCCATAAAAGCACGCCGCGTAGTGGCGCAGATCGGCTCCGTGCAAAAGCAACTCAATGCCCTGCAGGCAAAAACGGACGAGAAATCCTCTCTGAAGACGGCGCTCACAGAGGCGCAGAAGGCTGTTGACGGAATCCTGAAAGGCAAGGAGACCCCAACCTCAAAAGATTCGGGACTCGACAACGCGTACGTTGGCTTGACCTCGGCGCTACGCGTCGTCGAAAGCGGAGATCGCCCCGCGCCATCACAGGCGCTGGAGCTGTACAAAGAGGCTAGCCAGCAAACGACTGCGGATATCAGAGAATGGGGTGAGTTCAAGCAGGGCAAGCTCGCCGCGTTGAACCAGCAACTGAAAGATAGTGGACTGACTCCGGTCAGCGTGGCCGAAGTTGACGAGGAGGCGGAACAGTTGATGGCACAGTGAAGCCCGTTACGCTGGTTATCTATGCGGCGCAATCTTCCGGAGCTAGCATTCCCTCAGAGTACGCAGGGCTGTTAGGGATGCCGCCGAATAGGAGCAAAATCAGGCGGAGAGAAACTCTGCAAGCGGGAGTGACCTGCGAGAATCCTTCGCTCGACCGGAAACAGCCCACCTTTATCTTTCATAAGATTCGCGACCTGTCTTCGACACTCCAGAACCTCCTTCTGCTTTTGGTCCGAAAATTCCAGAGTGTTGAGCCGATCGGTTATCCCGTCGTCGCTTCCTGCTTTCAGCTGCTGGTGTCGAAGTCCGTGCCAACAAGCTGGCGCCGATTTTCTCTTCGAGTTCTTCCTGGCATTGAAGGCAGAATTGAGTCCAGGGCAACGCTTGCAACCTCCCGTCCTGAATTTGGTCACCGCACCCCACGCATCTTCCGAAAGAACCATCAGCGATTCTGTTAAGCGCCGATTCAATCAACCGCAAAACGGTTCTTCGCTGGCTGCTTCGTTCGAATAGAGCCTCTTTTGACACGCTGATGACGCATTGGTCGGCGCTGTCTTGTGTAGAGTCGGCATTCAGGGACTGTGCTTCCTGCTCCATACGGAGCAGGAATAGCACGGTCTCATGACGCTGAGCTTCAAGCTTCTGTCTCAGACGATCGACATCTTCTTTCTGCATTTGGCTTCTTCTCACTCTCGTGTGCATCCCAAGGCGACCGCTGCCGACGATGTTCACAACTTACTTTGTACTGACGGCGCTTCCGTCTCCTGCAACAGAGCCGTGCTTCCCGCATAGAGTTTTAGCGAATGACCTCTTGAAACGAGGGTGAAAGTTCCGCTCCCGCTGCGTCCGGCATGCGGCATGGATTCCCTCCCAAATCCATAAAGCCCGCATGCGTAGGGAGAAAAAATCGCCACCGATTGCTCGGTATTTGTGCTGTTGCAGTTCATGTTCGTCTTCGAAGCAGGATCATCCGATGCCATCAACCGCGCAAACACGCCCTGCGTGCGGTTGTACCCGATCGTGTCTCCCTCCTGGTCGCGAATAGTCTTGTCGAACGGCGAAAACTCAACACCTCCAATCAACGTCATGAATGCCGCCCCTCCTTCGCCGCTCTGGTAACGCACCCTCGGGGCCCAAAGCGATTGGTTGGCATTGGCAAGTGCACGCACTGACAGATTCACCGGCAGGGTCAGATCTCCACTGACAATCTGATCAAAGTGAATGGAAATCGATGAAGCCTTCTGGCGCGCATACGGTTCGGGATTGAAGTGGTAGGACTGCGCCTCCACCACATGACCGACAAGCAGACTTCCTTTGGGAAAGCGCTCACCTCCCGGCAGCATCACTACTTGTAGTGTTTTTGCGGTTACACGATCGCCAGGTCGCGCTGTGCTCGCGTCCACTGAGCGAACGAAGCGCACGGGAACGGCGGTGCCTGGTGGCACCTTGCTCTGTACCTCCGATCTCGCAAAAGGAGCGCTGAGGAGAGCGATCAAGCTGGCTGCAGTTATTCCGAAATTTAACAACAGAAAACGACTCGTAGTCATTTGACGACTTCTTTCTGCGCCGCGACATTCCCACTTTTCATGGCAAACACCGCGTCTACACGGCTCATCTGAACACAGGACAGCATGAAGGAATTCTGAAGTGTTTCTTAAGTTTTCATTTCTCCAGAGTCGTGATCGCAACAAGCTGCTGTAGAGTGTGAGTCATGTGCAGCGCACAAATTGGTCAAACGCGGGGGATTCTCGACATCCTGGTTGTCGAAGACGAGCACAAGCTGGCGAACGCAATCTCCGAGGGTCTGATTCGCAATGGCTATCGAGTCACAGTTGCCTTTTCTGGGGAATCAGCGCTGGAGCATTTACGCGATCACAACTTCGACCTGATTCTCCTGGATATCATGCTGCCGCGAATGGGCGGTCTTGAGACGCTGCGTGAGTTGCGTCGGGACGGGTTCAAAATGCCGGTATTGGTCCTAACGTCCAAAGGATCCGTTGACGACCGCGTGCGAGGTCTGGATGCTGGTGCAGACGACTATCTTGTCAAACCTTTTGCCTTCCCCGAATTGCTTGCCCGCGTGCGGGCACTTCATCGCCGGGCCACTCCCGCAGTGGCCTCGGTGTTGCAGTTGGCGGATCTACGGTTGGATCTCAGCGGTCGAACAGTGACGCGAGCGGACCAGGTTGTCGAGCTCACAGAACGCGAGTTCGATCTCGTTGAATATCTCCTGCTGAACAGCGGATCCGTTGTTTCGCGCGAGATGGTCGCTCGTGACGTATGGAAGACAAACCTGCGCTACACCTCGATCGACAATGTAATTGACGTGCACATTGCGCGCATTCGGAAAAAAATTGATGATCCCTGGCCAGTTAAGCTGCTGCACACGGTTCGTGGCGTGGGGTTTGTCATGCGGATTGAGGGTGCAAAGAAGTGACCATCAGAAGTCATATCAGGACGCGACTGACGCTCTGGTATGTCGCCATTTTTGGTCTTTTGTTTGCGGCCTACATTTGCACTGCATGTTTTCTTGAGTATTGGCAGTTGAAGCAGCAGCTCTATCATGCCGAGATTCAGGACATGGAGACCGTCCAGGGTCTCCTACACTTCACCCCGGATGGACAAGTCTCGTTACATGAGGAGTACTTCAATCGGCCTGAATCAAGATTCTTGCTCGACCGACTGTTAGAAGTTCTTGATTTGAATGGGCGCGTGCTTTTCCGCAATCGCAGGCTCGACGGAAACACGTTGGGAAACCGTGGTCTCCCCGGTGAAGGGGTCAATGGCTTTTCTCCCCGTAGCCTGCGCCTCGCCGACGGGACGCCGGTTTTAGTGGTCAGTCACGTTCATGTCCTGGAGCAGACCACGGTTCTCATCCGCCTGGCGTACAGCACAGAACCGCTGAGACTACAAACGCTACACTTCCTTCTCCTGCTTACTCTTGTTGCACCGATTGCGCTGATCGCGGCCGGCTTTGCCGGCTACCGTTTCGCCATCAAGGTTCTTGACCCACTCGAGCAGATGGCCAGGCTCACCGAGCGCATCACGGCGCGGCGCCTGAATGAACGTATCCCGGTCAAGAATCCCGACGACGAACTTGGTCACATGGCGCTCGTGCTCAACGGACTCCTGGAGCGTCTCCAGCAAGCCTTTGAAAAGCTGCAGCGTTTCACCTCCGACGTCTCGCACGAACTCAGGACGCCGTTGGCCGCCATACGCAGTGTTGGAGAAGTGGGCCTGCAGGAGGAGCGCGATGCAGAAAAGTATCGCG
Source organism: Candidatus Sulfotelmatobacter sp. (assembly GCA_030040965.1). Taxonomy (GTDB): domain Bacteria; phylum Acidobacteriota; class Terriglobia; order Terriglobales; family Acidobacteriaceae; genus Sulfotelmatobacter. The sequence continues at coordinate 3,740 of JASHOT010000330.1, forward strand.
ACATCATTGGAAGCATGTTGGAAGAAGTCGCCAAGCTGACAACCATGATCGACACGCTGCTCACCATCGCCCACGCGGAATCGGGAGCAATCCAACTGCGCAAAACCACTTTCGCTCTCATGGACCTGGTACACGAAGCGGTCGCGGTCGTGGGCGTCTTGGCGGAGGATAAGAAACAGACAATTTCAGTGCAGGGCGATCAAGGAGCCATCGTCATTGCGGATCGCAATTTTCTACGAATGGCTCTTGTCAACCTCTTGGACAACGCGGTGAAGTATTCGCCCTCTGGAAGTAATATCGAAATAACGTTGCGGCGTGACGGCGCGGAGTCTGGGCCCGGCCACTTTGTGGAACTTGCCATCCGGGATCAAGGCCCCGGGATTCCCGAGAACGCCCAACAGCGAGTGTTCGACCGCTTCTACCGTTTGGACGAAGCCCGTTCGCGTGATTCGGGCGGCTTCGGTCTCGGATTGCCCATAGCCAAATGGGCAGTTGAAGTTCATGGAGGCAGCATTAGCGTGAAAACAGCTTCTCCCACAGGAGCTATCTTTTGCATCAAACTACCATCGCGAGAGGCAGCGCGCGACTAATTCTAAGCACTCAGCGATCACCTCTCTACGATCCATGCTTGGGCGCAAGTTGGATCACGGCATCAAACGCCGGCTTCGGCTTAGCGTTGCGGTCGAACAGCAGCGGATAATTGGTTCGTCCAGGAATTGGCCAGTTATTTTTCCACGAATTCTTGTCAGTAACTCCCCAGAACGTCACGCGGGTTACAAGCCCGCAGTGCTTCGCATACGTGCCGAACAGGTCAGCATAACGCCGAGCTAAGGCCTGCTGAACGGCATCCGGCAAGCCGTTCGGGTATGGATTCAGCTTGGGATCGGATGCAGCTTTGTACGAGACGTCGGCGGTGTGGGAAGCACTCGGCAATACGTCCACATCAAGCTCGGTAATCATTACCTTCACGCCTAACTTGCCAAACTCTGTGATGGTTGCATCGATCTGATCGGTCGTGGGCCACTCCAGGCTCACGTGATCCTGCAAGCCGACTCCGGTGATCGCCACTCCCTTGGCTTTTAACTTCTTGACCAGTTCGAGCGCTCCTCTGCGCTTGGCTTCGTTCTCAAGCGAATAATCGTTGTAATAAAGCTGCGCTTCAGGATCCACTTCGTGGGCAAAGCGAAACGCTTTTTCGATGTAGTCGTCGCCGATGATTTTCAGCCATTGCGACTGGCGCAGGGTACCATCGTCATTCAGCGCCTCATTCACAACATCCCAGCCTTTGATTCGTCCCTTATATCGGCCAACGACATTCATGATGTGGTCGCGCATACGGCCGAGCAAAACGTCGCGGCTCACGGGATTGCCCTTGTCGTCTTCGAACACCCACTTCGGCACCTGCGAATGCCATACAAGATTGTGGCCGATGATGAACATGTGGTTTTGTTCACCAAACTCCACGTACTTGTCGGCCGGCGAGAAGTTATACGCGTCGGGACTGGGATGAATGATCGCCCACTTCAATACGTTTTCCGGGCTGATGGTGTTGAATTGCGACTCGATGATCGCGTCTTCCGCCTGATCCTCTCCCGTGAACTGCGCGGGGTTGAGCGCGGCACCCACCATGAAACAGTCCTTATAGGCGTCCTTCAGACTGGCTTGCGGAGAAGCAGATTTGTTCTGTGCAAAGGTAATAGACGACACGAGTAAAGCAACAACAAAACTTGGCCATTTACGCATGAGGGCTTCCTATTGTGCCGTAGCTGCGGCCGGTGCTGTTTTGCGGCGTTCGGCGAGATCGTTGGCGATCGATCGATTCTTCTCGCCACTCAATGGATAGAAGAACAGGCACGCGGCTGCGGCTAAGAAGAACAAGCCGGCGTAGATGCTCGCCGTCAACACGATGCCGGTCTGCGTACGCATCGCCTGCACGTCTGCGCCGGATACCAAGCCGTACGCAGAGAGCAGCCAGCCTGCAACGGCGCCGCCGAGAGCCAGCCCCGCCCACAACGCGAAGACGATGCCGCCAGTCACGGCACCGGTGGCGCGGCGCTTAGTCTTCCATTCGCCGTAATCGGCAACGTCGCCCATCATGGCCCACAAGATCGGCCCTGACAGTCCAAAGGAGAACTGCCGCAGAACTTCCGTTGCGATGATGATGTAAGTGGCCTGCGGGGAAATCACGTACAGCGCCATGCTGAAAACACCAGTCAGAATCATGCTGGCGATGAACAGCGTACGTTTCCCGACTCGGGCGGAAACAGCGGTCGACAATGCCACGCCCAGAAGTAGAGCCGCGAGACCGAATCCGTTGAACCAGGCGAAAAGGTTCACATTTCCAGCGACAAAGCGGAAGTAGGGCAGCATGACGTTGCCACGCACGAGAATCGCGCTGAAATAAAACAAAGTGACCAGAAAAAGAGTGACCCAGGAACGATTGCTGAAAAGATCGGAAAGATCTTGCCCGAGAGAAGTGTGCTGCTGTGGATCAGGCTGGATGCGTTCTTTGGTGGCAAAAAAGGAGATGATAAAGAAAATCACGCTTAGAACTGACAGCAGTCCCATGGTCAGTTGATAACCACGTGCGTCGTTGCCTCGGCCAAGAAACCCGACCATGGGAATGGCGAGGCTCGCGATGATGAATCCGGCGCTGTTCGCCGCGATCTGCCGGTACGAGGAAATGCTGGTGCGCTCGTCGGGGTCCTGGGTCATGACCGCGGTCAGCGAAGCGTATGGCACATTATTGACGGTGTAAATAACGCGCAGAAGGATGTAGGTGGTCCACGCGTAAATGATCTTCGCGCTAGCGCTGAGTTGTGGAGTGGTGAATGTCAAAACGCTAATAATCCCGAACGGCACGGCCGTCCAAAGCAGCCACGGGCGGAATTTGCCAGCCTTGCTGGTGGTGCGATCGGCGATCATTCCCATCACCGGATTGAAACAGGCGACGCCCAGGCCGACGACGAGGAAGAGAGTTCCGGCCTGGGCCGCAGTCAAGCCGAAAGTATGAGTGTAGAAATCCAGTTGCAGCGCAAGCATGGCCTGGAAAACAAAGTTGGCAGCCATGTCGCCGAGCGCGTAGCCGACCTTCTCACCAACGGAGAGTTTCTGAATCATAGGTACCTGTGAGCACGTTCCCGTAGCTGCTCTATTTCGTGACGGTCAGCGTGATCTTGGTAAGATCCTGATCGCGCGACGAATTGCCGATCATAACGACGAACTCGCCCGGCTCGACAACATATTTCATGTTCACGTCGTAAAACGCTAGCAAGTCCGGAGTGATGTCAAAGCTTACGGTCTTCGTCTCACCCGGACGAAGCGAGACTTTCTGAAATCCCTTCAGCTCTTTTATCGGCCGCGTGGCCGAGCTGACCACGTCGCGAATGTACATCTGCACGACTTCCGCGCCTTCGCGCTTGCCGATGTTGGTTACATCCGCCTTGACACGCGTTGCAGCATTGGCCCGAATTTTATTTTTCTCGAGGCGGACGTTCTTGACGGCAAATGTCGTGTAGCTCAGGCCGTAGCCAAAGGCGTAGAGCGGCGAGACGTCATCAAACAGATATCCGCGACGGGACGATGGCTTGTGGTTGTAGAACACCGGCAGATGCCCCGCCGAACGCGGAATTGTGATGGGCAACTTGCCGCTGGGGTTCACATCGCCGAACAATACATCGGCCACGGCGTGACCGTTCTCCTGTCCGAGATACCAGCACTCGAAAATGACCGGGACGTTCTGCACCAGATAATTTATGGAAAGCGGCCGTCCGTTATATAGAAGTGCCACTACTGGTTGGCCCGTCGCGAGCATCGCCTCGACGAGTTCTTCCTGCCTTCCGATCAAATCGAGACTGGCGCGGTCACCCATGTGATTCAGTCCCCAGGCCTCGCGGGATGTTTGCTCGTTCCCGCCGATTGCCAGAACGATCAGGTCCGCTTGCCTGGCCACCTCGACAGCTTCAGCAATTTGCTTGCGATCTTCTTCAGGATTGCTGGGGATAACTTCGTCCTGATTCCAATTGCCGCCAATGGTGATTTTGCAGCCTTCGCTGTAAAACACCTTCGCCCGGTTACCGACTCGGGCCTCGATGCCTTCCAGCACGGTTACTTCGTGTTTGGGAACGCCGCTGTAGCCACCAAGCAAAGTGCGTTTTGCATTCGGGCCGATGACCGCAATAGTTTTGTATTTGCTCAGATCGAGCGGAGCCAATCCGCCTTCGTTCTTCAGCAACGTGATTGCTTCACGGGCCGATTGACGAGCAAGCTGACGATGCTCCTCGCAGCCAACGATGCGCTCTGCCTCCGCAGGATCGACATAGGGATCGTCAAACAGTCCCAGCTTGAATTTCCACAAAAGCATGGGAGCGACCAGCTCATCAAGCTGCGATTCTTTCAGGACTCGTTTCTTCACCAGATTCACAAGTTCGAGGTAACAGTCCGGATCAGGCAACTCGATGTTCACGCCCGCTTCTACAGCCAACCTGCAAGATTCCTTCTTGTCCTCCGCAACAAAGTGCCCGTGAGTGTCAGGACGATATCCGAGTTCCCAAATCGCAAAGTAATCGGAGACCGTATATTGCTTGAAACCAAATTCCTTGCGAAGCACGTCGCGCAACAACCACTTGTTGGCGTGCGAAGGGACGCCGTCGATCTCGTTGTAAGACGGCATCACGCCGATGGCGCCGGCTTTCTGCAATGTCTCCTTGAAGGTAAACAGAAACGTCTCACGCAGCACGCGCATTGAAACATTCGCGGGAGCGCAATTCATGCCCGACTCCGGCTGCCCGTGTCCGACGAAATGCTTCAAGGTTGCGATCATGCGGGTTTTGTCGCGAAACCTGGCATCGCCCTGAAAGCCGCGCACCGCGGCAATTCCCATGCGTGAGACCAGGAACGGATCTTCGCCGTAGGTTTCTTCGACTCGTCCCCAGCGCGCATCGCGGGCGACATCGACCACAGGAGTAAGCGCCTGATGGGCGCCGCGGGACCGCGCTTCCCGCGCCGTCGCCGTGAAGATGGCTTCGATCAATGCAGAGTTGAACGTTCCGGCCAGCGCGATCGGTTGAGGATAACTCGTCCCTCCTACAGCAGCGTGCCCGTGCAGGCACTCTTCATGAAAGACCACTGGAATTCCCAATCGTGCGTTTTCGAGAAAGAATTTCTGAATTGCATTGGTTGTCTCGGCCATTCGTCGCGGGCCGAGTCCCTTGCCGGCATCGCTGGGACGGCCAACCTGCCCAAGTCCGCGGCCATCCTTGAAGGCTTGCCTGGCTTTTGCCAGGTCGAAATTGCCCTCCGCATCGACGAGAGTCTGCGGTTTTTTCTGCCAGATGCAGAGCATCTGCGCGGCCTTTTCTTCCAGAGTCATCCGGGCGAGAAGATCCTTGGTTCGCTTTTCCGCAGAGAGCGCAGGATTGCGGTACGGCGCGACGCTTGATTTGTGAACGCCGCGCATCTTGTCAATGGACGGCTTTGCACTTGCTTTCTTCAAGCTTGCATTTCGCGCCACGAAAAATCCTCCCGAAAAAAATGGCACCTCTCGCTGAGAAACTCCAGAACAGGTGAATGTTCTGGGGCGTGCCGTTAGAATACGCAATATTATTGGATAATCACCACATTCATGCTCCACGGCGTGAGGGTGAGCGTCAGTGGGAGTGACTGCGATCCCATGCTGGTGGTGGTCGGAGCGGCCCAGGTGTCGCTCTGCGTCTGGTCATAGATCGACTTGCTGTAGGTAATGACCGTCACGCCTGGCGAAGTCGTCTCCCCGTTCACGGAGACCGATATTGTCTCGCTGTTGGTCTGATTCACGTCGAACAGAACCAGAGCCGTACCGCCGGAGTGCGTGGCCGAATAGGCGCGTACGTCTGTAGTGTCGCCGGCCACCGTGGGTGTGAGCACATGCTCGCCATTTACAGCAACATTACTGAACAGCTGAAACGCCCGCGCGGTGGGCGACATGGTGCCGATCGTGCTCCATGGCGTGCAGCTCGGATCCTCATCGCCGTCGGAGAAAACGTTGTAGGCGCCGAAATCCTGCCAGCCGTAGAGCCAGGCACCGTCATTGCCGCTTGTGCCGTTGCAGTTGCCGAAGCCGATCCACCACGTCGCCCGCGAGACGCCATCATTCATCATCTCGCCCAGCATCTGCCCTGCGTAAAGACCCTGCGTAATGGACATGCTCTGCTTGCCCGGATTGGTATAGACCGATCCCATCTCGCCCACGTAGATCGGCTTGCCAGCTTCGCCTGCGGCCGTAAGTTCATCTTTGACGACGTTGATCTCGCTCGTCAGTCCCTGCGCCGCCTCCTGCGTAAGGTACGTATCGTTTTCCTCGCCGGGAGCCTGCGGATAATAGTGCAGTTCCACAAAATCGTAAGAGCCGGCTGCATTTGGAAGCACAACGTTATCCCAGGCGTTGTCGCTGCTGGTGGGATTGTCGTCCGCCTCCACCACCACGCCGATCAGCGGAGGCGGAGATTGCGTCGCGCCCGCTGTCTGGATTGAGGCGTAGAACCCGCTGCTCCCCGTCATCGCCGTGGCGTATTGCGTAGCGGCCTGTTTGACGGTGGTCGGGTTGTTGAGATTCTCTTCCCAACCCAGGCTTCCGTACACCTCGTTGCCCACGGTCATGTGGCTTACCTTCACGTTGTAGTTGATAGCAGCCTGAATCCAGTAGGCCGCCTCCGAGGGCTCGCCAGGGCCGTTGCAGGCGGCGTTGGTGCCGTAATCGGCAGTCAGCGCGAGATCCACACCGGCTGGCGTAACGATGTCGTTCACAAAGTTAACGAACGTATCGTTGCTGTCCGGCGTGCCTCCTCCAAAGGGAGCGTTTTGGCAATTGAACGGCGTGCCGTTGAAATTCAGTCCCACGTTGTTGCCATCCCAGTGATACAGATCGGACCACGATCCTCCGGGCCAACGCACCGCCTTGATGCCGGCCGACTGAAAGGCGCTCACGATCGCAGAGGCATTGGTGTCGATGTCGAACCAGGCGGCCAGGTTCATGCCCAGAAGCTGGTCGGTCACGGCCAGTCCCGGACTGGATGGATCGACGGAGACCGTGGTGGTGGTTGGCTCGGTATTGGCGGTTACGGTGGCCTGCGAAGTGGCGTTCACAGTGCCCACCGGAGGCGTCACCGTCAGCGTGTAGGTCGTGGTCGCCGTCGGGATTACGCTTACCGGCGTTCCGCTGGTGACCGTGATGCTCCCCGGAGTAATCGTGCCCGTTCCTCCGCTGAAGTTCGCAGTAAGGAACGAGCTATTCCCCGCGGCAACCGTCGTCGGACTGGCCGAGAAGCTTGAAATCGTCGGCACCGGATCAACCGTTACAGTGGTTTGTTGCGTTGCTGACGTGCCGTTGCCAGTTGGCGTCACGATCAATGTGTAGGCCGTAGTCGTGGTTGGGCTCACGGCAACAGGCGTCCCACTCGTCGCAGCAAGGTTACCGGGTGTGATCATTCCCGTGCCACCGTTGAAGACCGCCGTCAGGCTGGAACTCGACCCCGACTCAATCGTCGAAGGACTCGCGGAAAAGCTTGTAATTGTCGGCTCGGTCGTTGTTGTTGTCGATCCACTGCCGGAACCACACCCAGCCAAATTGAAAAGGGATACCCCGGCCATTAGCGCCACCGCGACGTATGCGACATTTCGCTTCATGACTGACCTCGACACGGCCAACAGAAATTGGAAATACAAGACGGGTAAATCTCGGAAAGATCCGAACAGACACAAGCCCTACAGGAACGTAAACGTTAACGTTTTAGCGAAATCCCTTGTGCACTGTCAATGATTTCGGAAGGAAGTGCTTGTGGAGTCTCGCTGTTAGGTCACGAGAGTGGCAAAAAGCCGGCGCAGCGGGAACAGTAGAGTCCGCGGCTGCCGATTCGCGCACCCTGGCTGGTGCGTACCCCAAGCGGGCCTGCCTCAGGTTGAGGGCCTCAGCACCAGGTCCAGTCCGCCATCCGATCCGCGCAGGCGTAGATCGCCGCAATTGCGCGCGATCCAGTCCGCACCAGCTTCCTTCAGAGCGGATGCATTCACAGTCGTCTCGAACGCGATCACCTTTGCTCCAGCCGCCGTGCCCGATCGCACTCCCGCCGGAACATCTTCCACCACGATGCATTCGGCGCTGCGAAATCCGAGCAAACTCGCGCCTTTCAAATAAGGCTCAGGATTCGGCTTGCCATGGACAATCTCATTCGCAGTAATAATTTTGTGCGGGACGGGAAGTCCTGCAGCTCTGATCCGCACCTCCGCCAAAGGGCGCGTGCAGGAAGTCACGATCGTCCAGCGATCTCGTGGAAGGCTGGCCAGCAGATCGAGCGCGCCGGGAAGCGGCACCACGCCTTCCAGGTCTTCAATCTCTGCCCGCTCCACCTTGCGATTTTCCGCCTCATGATCGGCATTGGGCAGGTAATCTCGCACGGTCGCCAGGCTCGGACGTCCGTGGGCGCGCGCGACGACTTCTTCCGGATTGAATCCGTGCTCGACGGCCCAGCGCCGCCACACGCGGCTGACGGCAGGAGTGGAGTTGATCAAAACTCCGTCGAGATCAAACAAAATTGCAGCACAACGGAGTTCGGTCATCGCTTCAGTGGGATTGCAGGAACAAAGATAATTGGAAAACTTAAGAAAACAAAAGCACGTACACGAATCCCCGCGACAATTTGTCGAATCGCCTGTCCCAACTACGACTGCACGATCTTTTCGAGCGCCACGCGGTTCCGGATCACCAGCGTCGACCCTTTGAGTTGCAGGAGCTGTTTTTTCTTGAAATCGGAAAAAAGCCGGCTTACCGTTTCACGCGTCGTGCCGATAATTTCGGCGATCTCCTCGTGCGTGAGCGTGAGCTTCACCTGCGCCGAACCGTCCGTTTGCGCTGGCTTCGTCGTCCAGGAAAGCAACAACTTGGCAAATTTTTCCGACGGCGATGTCGCCAGCCCCAGCGTACGGATCTCCTCATACGCGGTGTAATAATTCCGGCTCAATTGCTCTGCGACCCGCACCGCGACTTCTCCGTTTTCTTTCAGAAACTGCAACAGCGAATCGCGGGGAATAAAATTCGCCTGGCCCGGCTCCATCATCTCCGCAGTTACTTCGTAAGGACGGTTGGAAATCACGGCATTCAAGCCCAGAACATCGCCGCCCTCGGAAAGTTTCGTGATGATGGTTTTGCCTTCGCGCGAAGAAGTCGAAAGTTTCGCCTTCCCCGTGCAGAGCACAAAAACGCCGCGCGGTTGCTGCCCCTCGATGAAGAGCATGGCGCCTTTAGGATAGATGGCTGTCGACTTGATTTCGTTGAGATGTTGTCCAGCTGGCACGGAAAGATTGCAGAAAATATGTTCTTCTCTCACCGGACAGGTGAGACAGTTATCCAGAATATTAAGCCCGTAAGGAGCGCGCACCCGAGCACCTCCCTTTCAAATAAATTGTAGCACCGCATTTTGCCTGGTGATCGAGGTCACTCGCGCGTGTGATCAGGTGCACATTACGGTCACAGACACGCATGAAAAGCTATGCCAGACTGGAGAAAGTGTGCGCGAGAATTTGCTTATCCCGATCCTCCGCAGCTATGAAAAAATAGCTGCGTTCTTTCTGCGCGAGGATTTTTGTGAGTGAAGTATCAACTCCCGCCGTAACTTCCTTCAGCGTCATCTCCAAGCCGCTGGCGCGCCCGGCACGCGCGAGTCTGGACTCGCTATTTTTTCCCCGCTCCGTCGCCGTCATCGGCGCTACCGATCGTCCCGGCACGGTCGGCCAAAGCCTGATTTCGAATTTGCTCGCGACAAAATATCCGATCAAAATCTACACAGTCACTCCCAGTCGAGAAGAAGTTCTCGGCATCCGAACACACAAACGCATCGGCGACATTACACCGGGCGTGGACCTTGCCATTGTCGTCACGCCGGCCACCACCGTTCCGCAAATCATCGGTGAGTGTGTCGACGCCGCCGTGAAATCTGCCGTCGTCATCTCCGCCGGATTCCGCGAACAAGGGCAAGACGGCGCGCGACTGGAAAAAGAAATTCAGCAGCATCTCGACCGCGGATCCATGCGCCTGATCGGTCCGAACTGTATGGGATTCATGAATCCCACAATTGGACTCAATGCAACCTTCGCCAAGGCCATGCCGGAAAAAGGCAGCGTCGCCTTTCTCAGCCAAAGCGGAGCTCTCGAAACGGCGATTCTCGACTGGAGCCTGCGCGAGCACGTGGGATTCAGTGCCATCGTCTCGACCGGTTCCATGCTCGATGTGGGATGGGGCGACCTGATCTATCACTTCGGCGACGATCCGCACACCAAGAGCATTCTGCTCTATATGGAATCCGTGGGCGACGCGCGCTCAATTCTTTCGGCGGCTCGCGAGATCGCGCTCATCAAACCGATCATCGTCATCAAAGCCGGACACTCGGAAGCCGCTTCGCGCGCCGCGGCGTCGCACACCGGAGCGATGACAGGAAGCGACGACGTTCTCAACGCGGCCTTCCGCCGCTGCGGAGTGCTGCGTGTGCAGAATATCGCCGATCTTTTCTATATGGCCGAGGTGCTGAGCAAGCAGCCGCGGCCGCGCGGACCGCACCTGACCATCGTGACCAACGCCGGCGGCCCCGGAGTTCTTGCTACGGACGCTCTGATCGCCACCGGAGGCAAACTCACCGCGCTCTCCTCCGAATCTCTCCAGGAACTCAGCACCTTTCTTTCCCCCCACTGGAGTCATGCCAACCCGATCGATGTTTTGGCCGACGCCGACGCCGATCGCTTCGTTCGCGCGTTTGAAACCGTTTCAAAGGATTCCGCCGGCGATGCTCTGCTCGCCATCGTCGCGCCCCAGGGACTGGCCGATCCCACCGAGGTCGCCGAAAAGATGAAACCGCTCGCCCACAGCTCCGGCAAGCCTGTACTCGCCAGCTGGATGGGCGGCGATGGCGTCGCAAAAGGCACAGAGATTCTCAACGCGGCCGGCATTCCAACTTTCTCTTACCCCGATACCGCCGCGCGTGCCTTCACCTATATGTGGCGCTACACCTACAACCTGCGCGG
>JASHOT010000331.1 GCA_030040965.1 Candidatus Sulfotelmatobacter sp.
TCACGGGTCAAGGCGACCGCCTGATCGAAGTATTTCCGCGCCTGCGCGAAGTCTCCCATCTCCACATAGAGGTTGCCAAGATTGACGAGGGTCGCCGAACTCCCCCGCCGGTCGCGGACCAGGTTGAATTGCTCGAGCGAAAGCAATTGCATCTTGAGGGCGCCTTGCAAGTCGCCCAAGCCGTCGAGGACGTTGGCCATGTTGCCGTAAGAACTTGCGAGATCGTAGACATCGTCGAGCTTTTTGGCGTAGTCGATGGTTTGCTGGTAGTACGGCTTTGATTCATGCACTCTGCCCTCGGAGTAGAGGACATTGCCGATTCTCTCCGTTACGTCGCGAATCCCTTTCTGAGCACCGATTTCGCGAAATGTGGATAACGCTGATTCGTATTGCTTTTTGGCCGATTCGTATTGCCCCTCGTCATAGGAAACGTCGCCTCCCATCAACAGGGTTCGGGCTGCGCCCTGGCGGTCGCCGGCGGAAAGGTAAAGCTCTCGTGCCTGGTCTGATAGCTCAATCGCTTTCTGGGTCTGCCCCATGCGTTCGACTGCTTCGGTCTCGATTTGCAACGCCCAGGCAACCAGCAGGTTAGCTCCGATGCCGCGTCCCTTTCCGACCGCGCGCTCGGCCGTTGCTGCAGCCCGTTTGAAATCGCTGATGGCGATGGCAATCTGAGATTCAGTGAGGTCCAGTCGTGCCGAATCCACCTCGGAAACAGGAAGTTTTCGCAGCTCTGCCAGAGTTTTTTCCGCATCGGAGGGTTGTCCTCCTGCGATCTGCGCTCCGATCAAATCGATCCCGTAGTCAATTTCATCGGGAAAAAACTTCCACAAGGCCTGATAGCTCTCCGTCGCTTGTTGCCTTTCGGCCAGCAGTTCATGCGCGCGGCCCTCGATCAGCAACCGGTCTTCGCGCGAGACATTGGCTGAAAGAGCCAGCGCTTGCCTAGCCTGCTCTTTCGCTTTCACGTCATATCCCAGCGCCGACCACGCTTCCGCCAGGGCAGAGTGCGCGGGGGCGAACCCGGGTTCAAGGACTGTGGCCTGCTCCAGCAGACTCCGTGCCGATTGGGAATCAAACACGCGCAACCGCTGCAGGCCCTCGGAATAAAGCCGCGCGGCGTCGCGATTAGAGGGGAGGGATGCCTTCACCGCCGCCGATTGCTGCTCCGAGAGTTCGCCCACCCCGAGTTTGGCGCGCAATTCCGCTCCCGCCTTGTTCACCAGATCGTCGATCTCCGATTCGCTTCCTTTCTCTGAAACCGACGTCAGCGTCGCGCCCGCAACGGCATCCTGCAGCCGCACGTCAACGCGCAACTGGCCATTGCCGAGCGAAAGATAGGAACCGACGACGACATCATCACTTCCCAGGTTCTCGCGGATGCGACTCAGAGTCTGCTCGCCAAAGCTTTCGTCGTCGGGCAGCGACAGGCTTGCCTTCATCTGCGCCACGGTTTCTTCCGGAATCGTGCGTAACTGATCTCCCTGGCTCAGTTCCGTGGTCAGCATTTCCGAGAGCGCCGTAGAAAGCCACGATTTTTCGGAATTGCCGGAAAGATTCTTGAAACCGAGAACGGCAATGGATCGTCGTCGACTCACAGCCGGCGCAGGCGCGGCCGATTGGCGAGTTCGATGGCGCAGCCCGATCAGGCTTGCCGCGATGACGATAGCAATCGCAGCGAGGGATGCGAGCATCCACCAACCCGGTGGTTGCAGCTTCGATCGTCGTTCCTTCGACGGTTGCGCCCCGGGAATCGGAATCGAAGCTGAAGTCGGCGCTGTCAGGCCCGACAGCGCAACCCCTAATTCTCCGGCAGATTGATAGCGCTGGGAGCGGTTGCGTGCCAATGCCTTCAGCATGATTCCGTCCAGTGCGGGCGGAATCGCTGGATTCAGGCTGCTGGGCGGCTCCGGGGCGTGATTCAGGATGGCGTTGATCACCAGCGCGTTCACCGTCTGCGGAAAAGGCCGTTTTCCGGTCGACATTTCGTAGAGCACCGCGCCCGCAGCCCAAATGTCGCTGCGTGCGTCCGTCGCCTCACCGCTCAATTGTTCTGGCGACATGTAAGGCAGTGTGCCGCTGGTCTCCTGGGACTGCGTCGAGGTCGTCGCGAGGCTCTGGTCGGCATTTGGCATGATGATCTGTGCCAGCCCGAAGTCGAGGATCTTCACCCGTCCATCGGTGGTCAGGCGTATATTGCCCGGCTTCAGATCGCGATGCACGATTCCTTGCCGGTGCGCTTCGCCGAGTCCTTCGGCGATCTGTCCTCCGAGGCGTAAGACTTCCGATGTCGCAAGGGGCCCGCGCGCGAGTTTTGCATCGAGGGTGATCCCGGCGATGAATTCCGTTACCAGAAAATCGATGCCGTTCTCGCTGCCGAACTCATGGACCGTAGCAATGTTGGGATGGTTCAGGCGCGCCAGAGAAAGCGCTTCTTTGCGAAAGCGCCTGCGAGCCGCTTCGTCGGCGAGCAAGCCGGAGGGCAGGACTTTGATGGCGACGTCGCGGTCCAGTTGCTCATCATGCGCGCGATACACCACGCCCATGCCGCCACGCCCGATCTGCTCAATGATTGTGTAGTGCGACAGCCGTTGTCCAATCATCCCTGTTTCCGCACAACGGGGAGACCCGAACAGCTATTAGAAATAGTGAAATCCCCGACCCTGCCGTTACATGCGCAGTAATAGTTTTGCGAATTCTACTCCTTGGCGGCCTGCGACAAGCGGCCAAATCGCATCCACAAACGTGGATCAACTTGGACTCTGGAAGGCGTCATCTCGAAGTCCCGCGCTTTTCCCCAACGGGACGAGAGATCTCCCTCGCAACGGCTTTGTGCCATGGGAGATCCCTCGCTCCACCTGAAGAATGGCTTCGCTCGGGACGTCCCACTGCAGCGAAAAAGGATGGTCAGAGCTCAGAGCTCGAACCAATCGTCACCCTGCAAAACGAAAGCTGAATTCTCTCGGGACCCGCTTGCTACAATGCCGTGTTTGCTTCGGCTTGCGTGCGGGCGCGAACTTCAACGCCCACAATGCCGTACTGTCTTGTGGGGAGCGGTGAGCAATGAGCAGTGAGCGGTGAGCGGTGAGCAAAATCTGAACCGCGCGCTCATAACGCCGTGCTCATGGCTCACTGCTCATAGCTGAGAAATTTTCCGGGGAGTGCGAGTGGAAGACGTCCAGGTCGTCGCGATGCTGGTTCGGCGCTGTATCGCCGGCGACGCCGCCGCCTGGGAAGAAATCGTGCAGACCTATAACCGCCGGATATACAACATCTGCTACCGTTTCGCGGGATCGGGCGATGACGCCGAAGACCTCACCCAGGAGGTTTTCATCAAGATGTACCGGACGCTTTCCAGCTACGACCATACCAAGGGCGCGTTCGTCACCTGGGTCACAACCATCACCCGGAACCTGCTGGTCGATCATTTCCGCAAGACCCGCCAGGACCGGATGACCGACTCAATGGACACGGCTTCTTCGGAGCATGAAGACGCTCAGCCGCTCAGTGAGCAAATTCAAGACCACTCCGCCCCGCCCGACGCCCATGTGCGCCGGCGGGAGGTCTCAGAAACCGTGCATCAGGCCTTGAGCAAACTTTCTCCCGAACTTCGGGAAGCAGTGATTCTAAGGGACTTACAGGATTTGGACTACAAGGAAATTGCCACCGTTTTGAGGGTGCCGGAGGGAACTGTGAAATCTCGAATAAATCGTGGGCGCGCGGAACTTGCGCGCCTGCTACAACGTACCTATAGGCAGGTGATGTGATGCCAGACCTGACCAGTAACGGAATGCAGTGCCACGAGTTCGACGCCCTGCTCGCCGATGCCGTTGATGGCATCCTGACGGGCGCCGTCCTCGACCGGTTCCAGGCGCACGCGAGCGTTTGCCACGTGTGCGGACCGCTGCTCGCCGAAGCTGAGGCGGGTCGCAACTGGCTGAAGGGTCTCACGGAGGTGGAGCCTCCAGCCAACCTGGTCGCAAATATCATGGCATCCACAACGGGCGTTGACACCCAGCGCCTGCGAGTTCCGGCGCGTGTTGCCCAGCCACGAGTTTCCTGGCTGGAGCGCGTGCAGGCCTCACTTTCTGGCTTCTTTGAGCCGATCTGGGTTACGGTTCGCCAGCCGCGCTTTGCCATGTCGTTTGGCATGGCGTTCTTTGCGCTGTCGGTGGGCCTGACGGTTGCCGGAGTCAAGCCGGCGGACCTGGCCCAGATCAGCTTGCGGCCCACCGCCATCCGGCACACGTACTACAACACGCAGGCGCGCGTGGTGCGCTATTTCGATAACGCCCGCGCGGTTTACCAGTTGCAGGCCGCACTCCGCGGCATCAAGCGGAATATGGCGCCGGCAGAGCCGGGTCGGCGGGAAGCTCAGCCAGAAAAACCCAAGAGCGACAAGAACGACACAACACAACAGCCCGAGCAGCAACAGGAGCGCAATTACAGCCAGGCGGATAGCCATCTGGTTCTGGCCAGCGCTCACCGGGGTCCATCTTCGTCTATCGATGGTGTTCATGCTTGCGATCTGCCTGTAGTGTCGGTGACCACGTACAGGAGGTTGGTATGAACTGCGCCACGCACAACGATTTGGCTGCAGTGGCCTTTTGCCGCACCTGCGGCAAGCCACTCTGCAGTCAATGCACCCGCGACGTACGCGGAGTGATTTATTGCGAGTCCTGCCTTGCCGCGCGCATGGAGGGCGCTCCACCCAATCCGCCTTACGCGCCGCCGCAATCCGTGTATCAGCAGGTCATAGAGCAGAATTTTGGACTGAAGGTTCCGCCTCCGCCGCCAACCGGGCCGAATCCCGCGCTGGCCGGAATCCTCGCCGGATTTTTCCCCATCGGCGTGGGCGCGGTCTACAACGGGCAATACGCCAAGGGATTGGCGCACCTGGTGATCATGGTGTTGCTCATCATTGGCATGGGATCGGATCTTCCCTGGTTCGTGATCACGGTGCTGGGCATCAGCACGGGATTTTTCTACGTCTACCAGATCATCGACGCGGTGCGCAGCGCCAGGGCAATTCAGCTGGGGCAGCCTGCGCCGGATCCGTTCGGATTCACGCAGACGTTCGGCACCGGCGACAAAGTCGACAC
>JASHOT010000332.1 GCA_030040965.1 Candidatus Sulfotelmatobacter sp.
AGTGGAGCATGGATTGTAAAAGTACGCGGCTCGCCTCCCAGATCGATGAATCGCAAAATGGTGCCATTGCCGTCTTCGGCTGGCTTCCACGTATCGAGGAGAATATCAGGATCATCGATGGTGAGAAAGCTTGCCTCGTTTCCATTGAGCGGCTGAGGCAAATCGAGTGCCTTGTCCTGCGGACTGATTTGGTCATGCTCCAGCGGCGTCGATTCTTCCCAACCCAAGCGGCTTAGCGCACATGCATCCGTATATGCTGCGCTGGTGATGACGTAGCGGAAGCGAAAGTGCCCACCTTGTGCCGCACGATAGTTGGTATGCCAGTAATTGTTCATCACGTAAGAAAATATGCTTCCCGGTCGCTGGCCGAACTCCGTTGGCCATTCGCCGACATTGATATCGCCAAACGTCGCCAGGGGGGCATCGAGGGGCATCACCGTTGCCGACAACCCATCCTGCTGGATCGAAATCCAATGCTGAATCGAGAACCACTCATGTCCGGCGCCCGGATACATATCCTTAGCCGGATCGACGACTCCGTTCTGAATTTCATACTGAAATTGCGGGTGCGTCATCGCAAACGGAAAAGCAAAGTAAACGGCTTCTTTCTTGAGTTCGGGCTTCTTTTCGATTTCTTCAATTAGCTCGATTTTCTTTTCGCTTTTGTAAACGCGGATTTCTGTATGAATCTCCGGCGTGTTCTCCGCCGAGGACGCTAGCTCCGCGCGCCAGCCCCAAGGGATTTGCTCCAGGGAAATGATCCGCCCGCTTGCCGCCGCATGAGGATGTAGCTCGGGCTTGGGAGAAACCGCGCGGTACTGAAGAATACTGTTCGGCTCCGCATCGCCACCAGTGACGTAGAGATATTGGCCGAAGCGCCACGGGCTCTTCGTATCTACCAGCTCCTTGTTCAATTCCTTGTCATAGATACTACGAATGCTGCCCGAAACCGGATCGAGTTCGACACGATAAAACGGGCTCTCGATGGTCGTCGACGTTGTTCCTTGTGACGCTGGAGGCGCCGTGTGCGCAGCGCGGAGTTCGTAGACCTTGTATCCCACCGGCGGAATGCCCGCGGCGCGAAACTCCACCTCACGAAAGTTTGGGCCCTCGTGGAGAACCACATAGGGAACAGACTCGCTCGTAGCACGATCGGCAATCTCCATGTCTTTATCGAGATCGATGGCCACTTCCCCATCGCGTTTCCAGTTCAAAGGATTAAAGACAATCAGGCTATTCACGCCGGCTGCCACGGAGTCGGCCAGCGCCGCCACACCGCTGCGCAGAATGTCGTTGCGCTGATCGCTAGCCCTGGTAGCACGCGAATCCTTTACCCGTAGTTGCTCGATGGCCTCGTCACTGTCGGGATCGGAGACGCTGTTCCATGAGGTCCAGGTGTGCTCATCGAAAAGCACCATGTTGGCCCACATCGAGTTCAACTCTTCGCGATTCACGGCGAGACGAGGATTCACTAACGTGCCAATAGTAGCCAGCTTCTCGGCCGAGGGCGCGCGGCTCTCGTTCTCTCTCTCCATGGCTGCGTAAAGTGCATCCGAGCCGATACCGTCTTCCCAATAGGGACCACCATCTCCGCGCAAGGTCGGGATCGGATTCCCAAACTGCTCCGCGATGTTTGCGAGCGCATCATGAAAGCCGGAGTATTCGATATGCGGGTAGGCATAGAGCGTATTCCACTGATCAGCCAATGCAGCCTGCTGAGGAAACAGGTCGGTGTTTTCCACCTGCGTGCCGAACAGGATCGCGGCACTGGCGAGATAACTGGGGTGCTGGTACATCTGGAGAAATAGCGGCAACACTTCCTCACCAGTTTGCGTGAGTGGCGGCAGGCCAAACAGGAATTGCATCTGCATATAGTGTCGCGAATACCACATCAGTACCTTGCCGCCATCCGGCCCCTCCCACCAGAACGGAGAGTTCTCGTTCAGATGTCCCTGCAACAATACGGGCGCGCGATCGTTGTTGCTCCCGGCCAAAAAGTACGGAATGCCGGCCGCTGCCAGAATGGATGCATAAGACCACGAATAAGAGGGCACGTCGGTCATGTTGGCGTAGTTGAGCGGCGTGCCGTGGACACGGCTGAAGTTCGCGCTGGGATACAACGATCGGATTAGTGTTTCCGCGGTCGGAA
Organism: Candidatus Sulfotelmatobacter sp.; assembly: GCA_030040965.1. GTDB lineage: Bacteria > Acidobacteriota > Terriglobia > Terriglobales > Acidobacteriaceae > Sulfotelmatobacter. Next base: position 2,150 of record JASHOT010000332.1, read on the forward strand.
ATCCGGTGAGGATGTTGCTGGATTGCGCCGGGATGAAAATCCTCTGCTGCCGGATGGCCTCGACGATCCGTTCTTGTTCCGCTGGCGTGCGCGAATGCAAAAACTGATCTAGGTTCCACTCGCCATCTGTGCTGAAGCGGAAGTCAGGATGTTGCGCGACCAGATCCATTGCTTCATCAAGAATGCGGCTCTGGATCGTGGATACCTTCGCTTGGTAGTCGGTATAGCCCACATCAAGATGCACGTGAGGTACAAGAAAGAGCGTCCATTTCTTCTGCGGCTGGAGTGTCTCCTGCACGTGGGCTGTGTGCCCACCCACAACTACCGTAAGCTTGACCTGCGTTCCGGCTGCGAACTCGGGAACCTCGAAAGAAATACGCTCTTCTCCGAACTCCTGATCGGCGTGAAGCGGCCTGCTAAACGTGTGGCCTGCAATGGCAAGCTCAACGCGGCCGGAGCGAGGACGCTGACCGTACCTCACGAAGACATCGACTCGTTCGTCAAGGGATGCACCATGTTTCTGAAAGAAGATGGTCGGCTCGGCATGTGCGCTGATAGCAGTTAAAACAGGATCGGCTTGCTGCAATTCGATGGCGTCATATTCGAAACCGGCGTGCGGAACGATCTTGTCACCTGCAGGGATGGCCTGAAAGGAGATGCTGTTTGTGCCCGTCTTCAGCCACGATCCTGGAAAGTCCATTTCGACTTCGGCTCGCGCATAGGCTGGATAGAAAGCAGCTACCATGTCGCCCATGTTGTAGTCGAGCCGGGGATGAAGATAGAACGTGCCCAAGCGGCCGTTGATTCCCACGCGCAGGGCGGGAACGCTGGATTGCTCGATCAGCAGCGATACTTTTAGGCGATAGGCCGGTGCAAGTCCGCCGGCGATAGAGAAGTCGATAAAGCGCGGCGCAGACGCGGGATCTGCCGGTTTCCCTGGCCAGACAACGGGGGCAAAGGAATACCACGCTGTACCAGATTGGTTCTTACTGGCCACAAAGTGAACGGCCCCAGGAGGCGCTCCGCCGGAAAATTCAGCGGATGAGCCGTCGAAGACTCCAACCCTCCACACCGTCTTGTCGGCGGGCTCAGCAAGCGATACCAAAGACGTCATCAACACAAACGCCAGCGCAACGGCTTTCATCTTCATGACCTCTCCGTGTAGGCTGAGATTCCGAGGAATTATAGGGCTTTCCCCCCCGAGGGTTCGACATCGCTCTAACATCTTAGAGATGACTACAAGAAGAGAGTTTTTTCGCTTGGCTGCGCAATCTGCGACAGCCGCGATGCTGGCCCGTAATCACACCGCGGTGGCGGACCAAAACGAAGCGCATCGCGTAACTCCCCGTCGCGGACGGTCGCTTCTCGATTTGCAACAGCAGTTTGTGGATTTGCGTTTCGGAATGTTCGTGCACTTTAACATGGCGACATTTCAGGATCGCGAATGGGGTGATCCGACGGCCCCTGCTGATCTGTTTCATCCCACTGCTCTTGACACGGATCAATGGGCCGCGACGGCGCGGTCGGCCGGCATGACATGGGGCTGCCTAACAACCCGCCATCACGATGGCTTTTGCCTATGGCCGACAAAGACAAAGGCGGCAAGCGTGGGACAGACGTCGCATTCGACAGACGTTGTGCTCGCCTATGTGAATTCGTTTCGCAAATTGGGCCTGCGGGTGGGTCTTTATTATTCAATCCTGTCGCTGCGCGACGATATCCGGCATTTCAATATCACTGCAGCCAAAGTAAAGCTCATCAAAGATCAGCTGACGGAACTGCTCACCGGCTATGGAGAAGTCGACCTTCTGATTACCGATGGATGGGATGCACCATGGAGCCGTATCACTTATGAGGAGATTCCGTTCCAGGAGATCTATGAGCACATCAAGAATCTCCAGCCCGACTGCCTGCTCTGCGACCTCAACGCCAGTCAATATCCTTCGGGCGGACTCTACTATTCCGATGTGAAGGCGTTTGAGCAGAATGCCGGACAGAAGGTTCCGGAAGATAGCGACGTGCCGGCCCTTTCATGCGTGACCCTTACGGACGGTTGGTTTTGGAAGCAGCGGGACGCGGATGGAGATCTGAAGGCGGTGACGACCGTGGTGGACGAGTGGCTTGAGCCATTGAATCGCAGACATTGCAACTTGATCCTGAATGCTCCGCCAACCCGCGAAGGGCGCCTGGCCCCAAACGTTGTGAGCCGGTTGGAAGAGATCGGCAAAGCGTGGAAGCATTCCGGCCCCATGGCAAAGCTGAGGGAGCATGTTGTGATCACAACGCGGAATCTAGCGACTGGCAAACCCATTCGTGCCAGCTCCTACCCAGATACGGTTGGACCGGATGAGGCGAACGACGGCGACTTCGGATCGAGCTGGTACCCGAATGAGGGACAAACCTCTGGCTGGTTGGAATTGGATCTGAGAAAGCCGGAGAGCTTCAATGTTGTTTCGGTGGTGGAGCCGGTCGGCCGATGGGATGACTACCAGCAGAGCCGTATCCGGAGCTATCGTTTTGAACGCTGGGACGGCGCAAGATGGGTAACTTTGAAAGGCGGTGAAACACCCGCACCGACGACAGTTCTTCGCATTCCGCGCGTCTCAGCGCAGCGGGTCCGGCTACTGTTGGAGGCCAGTAAGGAGAAACCACACATTGCTGAGATTGGCGTGTATGACGAACCCGGCTAAGTGAAGGCGATTCCCCGAATGAAACCTGCTGACCCACATCTTGGCTCCTGCATGTGTCAAAGATATCGGTTGTCAACGAATTTGCGGGTTTTCTGGCTCGGCCAAGGATCGGTCCTTGGAGAACTTCGTATTCTCATGCAAAAAACCATAAACCTGGGCAAGTCATTGACAACTCCGATGATTCTGTTTGAGACGAAAATCCTTTACGAATAATCGGCTGGTCAGATTTGCGTCTTTAAAGATCCAGTCGGAAATCTGGCACGCTCGCACACAGAGGGCCGCGCACTCGCTACGGATGCAGCAGCCGAGAACTCGCCCAAAATCTCTATTGCGTGATGACGGGGGACGCATTAGCGTCCGCTCCGCAAGAAGTACACTTGGTTGGTCCAGTCCATTTCCCCGACCTCGCCAGCGAGCGAAATCAACGCCCGGACGAGGCCTCCAGTGTCTGCCGGAGAGATTGTCTTTTCATCGACAAAGACGACGCCTCCATGGGATCGCCCTTCCTCTGCCCAGAGCTTTAGCAATGGAGGCATCGTCCTGCGATCATAGGTGACCAGGGTCAACCTCTGCTTCGCCGCTTCTAACAAGCAAACAGAATCTTCCTTCCCGAGAAAGTTTCCACTTTCCCACTGCACCATCGAGTGGATGACCAGTGATCGATTTCGACGTTGAACGGCAGTCGCTACCTCCGCGGAAATGTGCTCGTCGAGAAGCAGCTTGAGCATGTCATCCCTGCTTGATTTTTCTGGCGGCGAAGTCGACCGCTTGCGGAAGCATGCGCTTCAAGCTGTCGAAATCGGTTGAATCGTTCTCTGCCATTGCCTCGTTCACCTCCTCGGGGAATGCCTCCGAGTAGTTAAGGGCGGCTCGAACCTTCGCCTCCGGCCAATTCAGGTGCTTGGCCACGTCCTTGACATTTCCCTTGTAGCTGCGAAGCAACAGCATGACTTCCCATATCGCCAGGGTGCTTCCTTGGATATAGGCCTGGCGGCCAGCCGGTGAATCCCGAAAATCCAAAAAGGCAAATTCCGACCTTCTTAAGCCTTCTTCCACCAAACGAGCGCTAGCATCACTCGGGGAAGAATCCAAGGGAGAAGACTTTTAGCTTGTTCCTAAAGGTGACTGCTCCCCCCTGAAGTCTCATTGCTGGCTGCGTGCGCCACTTGCACCAGGGATGTGGGCAGACATTCATCGATCAAGAATTTCATTGTCACCAGGCAAGTGAACGGCGATGGCGGGTTGTCCGAAGAGGCTTTGTTCTACCCCAGGGTTTGGTTCATGGGGCGACCGCGACGAGGAAATGCCTGAACGTAGAAAGGGGGCGATTGCGACCTTCTCTTTGTCAAGAGCTGGGTAACCTTCCACAATCTCCTCTGGAGTTGCTCCCTGGTTCAACATGTCCGCGACCAACTGGACCGGAATCCTCGATGCTCGGTAGACGGTCGACCCACGCATAACGTCAGGATCGGAAACAATCATTTCCTCCGCACGTTGGAGCCTCTCTAGGTCCTGATCGAGTTCCTGCCGAGCCGACTTTACTTGGACTATGAGCGCTGATCCTTCTGTCAGGCAAACGACGTCGATCTCGGGCGATTTCTCAATCTTTTCTTGCAATGGCACGGCGTGTGGCCATCGGCAAGAGCCGCACCGCCTTGGCCTCGAGACGCAAATATATTGTTCATCGTTCATCTCCAGTGTCCCTGTCCCGACGGCACAGTGTGTTCCTATCTGGTGATTTCAGATGTGAATATGTTCGGAGAAAACGGGATCGACCACATTGAGCAACTGAAGAGGAAAGGGTACAGGTAACAGCACTTTGCACTAATGTTCGAACGCACCTGAGCCGGAACCACACCCTACGTCAATGAATACGGATTGCGGTTAGGTACCACTTCTCACATTTGGCACGATGTGGCGTTCATCACAGAATGGCGTGATTCTGAACAATTGGGCGATCGATATCACTTCTTCTCGCCGCTATCTTTGTTGTACGAAGGCGCACCGACGGTAAGGAGGGTTCGGCTCGCCCGAATTCCACAAAGAAAGAGTGCACCAACCGTCACCGCAAGCAAGGCTAAGAAGCTGCCATCATAGGCTGCCAAAACGTATATGACGCCCGGAATTACCGATGACGCAATCAAGAGAAGCGAGTCCCGAACTCCCCCTGGGCCGAGCAACCCGGTTCCTGACGCGGTTGCTGCAAGCGTGATGAAGAATCCGCCCGTGACCCATGTGCCAAGCAACATGGCAGTACCGAGCCATTTGAACTCACGATGTCTCGCAAATCTTCGTGCGAATACGTAGGCGAGCAGGAACGTTATTGGCGACAGAATGGTAATTGCCCATATGTGCCGAGAAGTCAGATTTTGCCCTGCGTAGATATGGATAGCTACGTCGGGCAACCAAAAGCTGAGCGCTCCGGCGATCGCGAATGATACAGCCAGGCGGGGTTGGGTGATTCGAGAAAACAGGGCCAACGGTCCAACCCGCTTGGTGCCACAGCTCAGACCACCCACTTGTGTCATGGCAGCCTCCTGCACTTCGGAACTAGAAGACGGCTGACTTTGAGCTCCTCGGGCGACAGCGTTACAGCTCAGTGGGCTGTGCTTTTACATCAGAAACACGATCTTTTCCGTGATCCGGATCACTACGGCCTGTGACGGAGTCAGGAGAGGCGTTTCTGCCAGCACGAGAAGACATCGCGTGACGCGGTTTCTCACTTCGTTCTGAGCTATATCGTGACGATCATCACAGGCACATGTGACTTCAATCATCGTCCAGAATTGCAATCCAACGTAAGGAAGAACATCGCCTCTCTCCCGGCGGATTGCTGAGGTTTCAGATTCGAAGACGAACATGTTTAAGGATATAGAACATCTTATCCGGCTCGCAGTCGTCATCCTGATTGCCGTGGCCGCATTTGTCCTCCTGCGCGCAGCCGTCATTCCTTCCAGTTTTGGGCAATACGGCCACTACCGCGGTGCGGCGATCACCGAGATCGCGGCACGCCCCATCGCCTTTGCTGGTCACGACATTTGCGCGGGCTGCCACACCGAAGAAGCAGCGCAGAAGAAACAGGGCAAACATGTGGTCGTCGCCTGCGAGGCTTGTCACGGAGCTCTGGCTCGCCATGCCGATGACCCGTCAGCCCTAACGCCAGCCAAGCTCGACACGGCAGTCCTGTGTACCCGCTGCCACGAAGCTAACAGTGCCAAGCCAAGGACCTTTCCCCAAGTCGTGACGGCGGATCATTCCGGTGGAATCGCCTGCGACACCTGCCACCAGCCCCACAAACCGAAGATCGAGGACGAGATGCCTGCGGGAGGCAAGAAATAATGGACATCACCCGTCGCCATCTCCTTGTGCTGTTGCCCGCCGCTGCGGTTGCGTGGAAATTCGTGCTAGCGGGCACACCGGGGGCTTCGCCCAACTACAAGCTGAGCGAGCACTGGTGGAGCATGCTGATCGATATTCCCAAATGCATCGGCTGTGGAAGTTGTGTGCGCGCCTGTGCTGAGGAGAACGACGTTCCTGACGGTTATTTCCGAACCTGGATTGAGCGATATCACGTTGCTGACTGGAAAATTGAAAGGCCAGAGGTGGAATCGCCAAATGGCGGAAAACAAGGTTTTCCGCCGAACGAGATCAGCGACGGCAAGAATTTCTTCGTTCCGAAACTGTGCAACCACTGTGCGGATTCTCCCTGCACCCAGGTCTGTCCCGTTGGTGCGACATTCGTCACACCAGACGGTGTCGTCCTGGTTGACAAGACTTATTGTCTTGGCTGCCGCTATTGCGTGCAGGCCTGCCCTTACGGATGTCGATTCATCAATCCCAAGACGAATACCGCGGAGAAGTGCTCGCTCTGCTATCACCGTATCACCAAGGGCTTGACGACTGCGTGCTGTGAGGTGTGTCCCACGGGGGCTCGGCAACTCGCCGACCTGAAGAATCCAAAGGACCCGATCCACGAATTCCTCAAAACTCATACGGTGCAGGTTTTGAAGCCGCATATGGCCACCGGCGCGAAGGTTTTCTACAACGGGATGGATGGTTCAGTCAGATAAGTTCAGTGAGATGAGTTCGAATTCATGGAATGGGTACATTAAGGAGGTTCGGTGCAAATACCCGTCGAAGGCTTCATGTACCCGAACGAAGTGGAACTCCAATGGAGCGTTCTCATCGTTCTGTATCCCTTCATCACGGGACTGGTGGCCGGAGCATTCATCCTCGCCTCTTTGGAGCGTGTCTTCCGTGTTCAGGCGGTGAAGCCGACATATCGGCTGGCGTTGCTCACCGCGCTCTCGTTCTTGTTAGTTGCTCCTCTCCCACTGCAGTTACATCTCGGACATCCTGAACGCTCGCTTGAGATGTACCTCACGCCACACCGCTCATCCGCAATGGCTATGTTCGGGTTCGTCTACCTCTGGTATCTGATGGCGGTGTTACTGCTCGAGATCTGGCTTGATTACCGGCGCGACATCGTGCTCAAGGCCCAGAGTTCCACTGGTCTCGCGCGCCTTTTCTATCGCGCGCTCACGCTGGGTTCGAGCAATATCAGCCAACGCTCGCTGCAAATCGATGAACGACTCGGCTATTTCATCACTCTGGTCGGAATTCCCTCGGCTTTCCTGCTACACGGATACGTGGGGTTCATCTTTGGATCGGTTAAAGCCAACCCCTGGTGGTCTTCGCCGCTGATGCCAATCGTATTCATTTTTTCGGCTATGGTTTCCGGCATCGCAGCCGTGATGTTGCTTTATATGGCGTCCACGCGCCTTCGGGCGCGTCAGATCGACATCCGTTGCGTGGATAAGATCGCACAATATCTGCTGTATACGTTCGTGATCGACTTCAGCCTCGAGATGCTGGATCTGCTGCAGCGCATCTACGAAGCGGATGAATCATTTCGCAGCCTCGACTTCATGGTGCACACGCGGCTCTGGAAGTCGCAGGTCATTATTCAAATTCTGCTGGGCACGCTGACACCCATCGCATTGCTCGGTCTGACTCAGGTGCTGAAGTTGACCGAAACAGCCCGTAAACGAATCTACGCAATCGCCGGATCTCTGACTGTCATCGGCATTTTCGCCATGCGCTGGAACGTCGTTATCGGCGGCCAGCTCTTCTCCAAGAGCTTCCTGGGATACACGACGTACAAAATGGGCTTTGCTACGCGCGAGGGCTTGCTGACGGCCATCTTGCTCATGATTCTCCCCTTCACGATTCTCTGGGTTTTAGTGAAACTCCTGCCGCCGTGGCCAGACGCGGGCTCTTTGTCTGCCTCCGGAGCAACTCCGGCGCACGGAACCAGCTGAGCCCGGTTGCCACGAGCCGGACGCGGAGAAACAATATGCCGCAAGCTGTGGAGAACGTCACAACCGATTCACAACAACTCACCACACGTTTGCTCGAGCTGGAACGGCGAGTAGAAGCACTGGAACAGAATGCCCAACGCTCAACTCCTGAATCGAGCGTTAAGCCGGTGCCTCTCCCCGCACTGCAGAGGCCTAAGCCGCCCTCCACTTGGCGTGGGTTCCCTCCCGCGGAGATGCAAGGTGGGGCTGTGTCTATTGTCGGCAAGGCGGTTCTGGGAATCGCCGGCGCCTATCTGCTACGCGCCATTGCGGAATCCGGCGTTCCGAAATTGCCGATTCTCCTGATCGCGATCGTCTATGCCGTGGGCTGGATGTTTTGGGCGGTTCGGAGTCACGATGCTAACCACTTTGCCAGCATCACCTATGGCATCACCTCGGCTCTGATCTTGTCGCCGCTTCTGTGGGAATCCAGTGTTCGCTTCCAGGCTATTTCGCCTGGCTTCGCGTCGGCTGTGCTGGTCGGCTTTGTGGTGCTGACCGTGGCACTGTCTTGGCGACGCAACATGCAAGTAATACCGTGGATCGCCACGCTCGCAACTGTGATCACCGCCCTGGCATTGATCATCGCAACTCACGACCTGGTGCCGCTCACGTCCGCTTTATTGGCGGTGGCTCTGACGACCGAAGTAGTGGCCTGCCTGGGGCACCGTCTCAGTCTCCGAGCGATTCCGGCTATGGCCGCGGATTTCGCCGTGTGGCTGATCGTGCAGGTGATGACATCCTCTGAGGGAGTGCCGGAGAGTTATCGTCCCGTCGGCGCAGTCACGCTAGCCTTGCTGTGTCTCGCGGTGCTTGCAATCTACGGTGGCAGCATCGGAATCCGCAGCTTTGTGTTGCGTCACAGAATTTCCATCTTTGAAGTTGTTCAAGGCGTGTTGGCTTTTGTGCTCACAACCTGGGGTGTCCTGCGCGCCACCCAGGCCGCGGCTGCGGCTGCGATCGGTGTGCTGTTCCTGGTGTTGGCGGCCGTGAATTATTGGGGATCGCTGTTCCACTTCGCAGATGAATCTCAAACTCGAACTCGGCGCGTCAGCGCCACTTGGGCCGCTGCCCTCGTTCTTGCCGGGAGTTACCTTCTTATTCCTGCCGATCTTCAGGTGCCGTTCTTGAGTCTGGCTGCTCTGGCAGCAGTCTCTCTGTATTCGAGCACGCGCAAGTTCAGCCTGGGATTGCACACGTCGTTTTATCTCGCGGCAGCAACGGCCATTTCGCCTCTTCCAGTTTATGTCGCCAACGCCTTCGGGGGCACGGTTCCAGGTGCGCCCGGGTGGGCACTCTGGATTGTGTTCGTTTTCGCTGCCCTCTGTTACAGCATTGGTGCGCGAGTTGCGGAAAATCGCAGCTCACGGCGCCTGCTCTGGCTCGTCCCCTCGGCCTTAGTGGGCTTTACCGCAGCGGCTCTCACTGTGGTCGCAACCGTGTCGCTTGCTGCGCCTCACATGGAGTTGTCTGCTTCACATCTTTCCGTGATCAGAACAATTGTGAACTGCGCTTTGGCGCTTGCCCTCGGCTTTGCGGGTTCGCGCTGGAAACGCCCCGAACTCAGGTGGGTCGCTTATGCCGCCGTGGCTTTCGGTACGGTAAAACTTCTGATCGAGGACATACGATTCGGCAATGCCGCGTCGCTGGTGGTCTCGCTGATCTTCTACGGGCTCGTCCTGATCCTTCTCCCGCGACTGACGAGGGGATCAGCGCAATCCTGAGATTGTGCATATCGGTTTATCAATGGCGACGGCAATCCGAGAACGTCGATCAGGGAGATCCCGGAGGCTTCATTGTAGAGGTTGCAACCGGGCCCGAAGTCCCCGCAGCGGGCGACCTGGATCTATATCACTAGCCTTGCGGCTAGGGCCCAGGCGATCGATTACCAAGGTGCAAGTCCTTTCGACTTTTCAGTTCCAGAGCAATTCGGGGTTATGGTGGGAATTGCGTGGTGCTTGACACTGGCCGACATGCACCGAATCCTTCGGAACAGACAAGGCAGAGTGCTATGCTCAACGGAGACGCTCCCACCCAACTCCGGCGCAGTTCGCGAGTGCCGACTGCAGTCCAAATCTTAGTTACCAGCCTGGACGGAAAGCATTTCTCAGATGTGTGTGAAACCGTGGTTGTCAATGCACATGGTTGTGCAATCCTGACACGGGTCAAGCTTGAGAGCGGCGTTCCTCTGCACTTTCACAGCAAGGACGGCCGCGAGACCACAGCTCGCGTAGTCAGTTGCCAACCCATCGGCTCCGATCACCGAAGGTGGAGACTGGGCGCGAAGCTCGACCGACCCGAGAACTTTTGGTGCCTGCGAAACTGTCCGAAAGATTGGGCACTTTCAGAAGCGGGAGCGACAGTAACGTCGCCCACTCCTGTCTCCCACCAGTTGCCCCAGGTGAGAGAGACCTCCGACTCCGCCCTCGACCGGCTGGCGCGGCAACTGGAAACACACGTCAAGAAGATGGTCGCAGAATCGATACGCCCGCTACAAGCTGAGATCGTCGCGCTCAACGAGCGGTTCGCGCAGCGAGAAGCGAATCCTAACCGCTTTGAAGTCTCGCTTTCCAATATCCCTCCTGAACTCGAACAACAAATCGAGGCACGCCTAAAAAAGGATCTCGGACCGAGAGTGCTGCATGAGATACGCGAACAGTCTGCCCTTTTGCTAGCGTCGGCCAAGGCAACGATTGACCAGCGAACCAGTGAAGCGCAGGAAAACGTTCTGCGTGCAGTCGCCGAAGAACTTAAAGTAGTAGAGAAACGAGCGCAGGATATTTCAACTTACATTTCTGAAAACACTCAAGAGCATCTACGTTGTGACTTGGAAGACTTCCACAGGAAATTATTGGATGGAGGCAACTCGCTCAAACGCTTGAGCGAAGAGCTTCGCGAGTTCCTCCAACAAGACTTGATTGCCGAGCATGATGCGCGTCGAGGAGACTTGGAACAACTGCAAACTGCGGTCGCTTCAGAATCGGCGCGTTTGCAAATACAGATTGGATCTCTCGACACGCGCATCGCGAACTTGGACCAATCTGCCCGCTGCCTGGAGTCCAGTCTGGAGCAAAGGCTCAGCCGGATTGCCAGCGACGCCGTAAAGGATACGCGCAGCCAATACGAGAGTGCGGCAAATGAGATTCTGGAGGAACTGATAGCACGTAGCGTTCATTTACTCCGCGAACAGTTGGAAGAAACACGCGGAAATATGAAGAATGTCCAGGAAGGAATTGTCGCATCAGTTTCCGAGTCATTGAACGGCCAGGCGACGAACGCTTTGCAGGCTTTCGAGGACTCCATAGAGCATCAGGCAAGAGTTGTTGTCGAGCGCTGGCGGCGCAAGTTGGACGGAGGATTAAACGCCCTCGTAAGGAGTCTCAATGAGCAATTTCGGCTGGAGAGCGGATCATCCGGCGAAACCGGAATGTAGACAGTGAGTTCACAACTTAGCGGTATCGCCCGTAATCGCACGTCTTCCGTTCAGGATTTCGGTCACACGATTGGTTGGAACGGCTGGCTGTCGTGCACGCTCAGCCAGCACTCATGCTTAGTTCTTTGAGTTCTTCTGCGAGATGCTCGCCAGGGTGAATGGTTGCGTTTCCGCTTGTGACCGAATTTCACATTTTGTTACGCCCACTTAGAATTCGAACCAAAAAACAAAACGCCCAGACTCGATTTTAGTCTGGGACGTTTGTTGATCAGCACTCCCCCAAAAAGTGCCGCTCAGCGAGGAGACTAGCGCCGTTCAGCACGACAGAGAATGGCTATTTGGAGGTAAGGTGTGGCACCAAGGTGCAGAGGTGTTCCACTAGAAACAGTGCATTGTCACAATCAGATGGATTTCGCGATTGGCGTCTTTCTAACGCGTGCGGAATTGCTGATAGGTAGCCTTAGCTTTGATGTTGTCGCCCGCCATCGCCTACGCGGCCGATCTGAACAAGGCAAACTAAGCGCCGCGCAACCCACGGAGACTATTGCGTGTTACTGATCAATACGACGTCCTGTGTGGTTTCGCCTCTGGTGACCAGCAACGTGTGGCCGTCACGAGTCCATGAGAAGCCGTTGATTTGACCCTCGCGAAAGTTGGTTACCGGCCGAGGTTCACCGCCAGACCTTTTTTGTTCCCACACGTTGGTGGAGCCGTTCCTGGTCAGCAGGTACTGAAGTCCTTTGCCATCTGGAGCCCATTGCAGCCCCTCAGCGTCGCCCGGCACATGGAAGGTCTCAAGCGGCTTGCCGCCAGCCGCCGGAATAATCGCCAGCCCCGAAACGGTGTTCGCTGCGTATTGTGAGTATCTGTACGCAATCAGTTGATCGTCTGGCGAGATGGCGGCAAAGCCAAATTGAACATCGTTAGTAGGAAGTATGATGTCGCTCGCCGTGCCGCCGTCTACAGGCATTCGATGCAGGCCCGCCCCGTTTTCAAATAAAACCCATTTCCCATCACGAGAGCACTCGTTGTCGTACACATTTTCTGCGAGCTCTACTGGGTTGGACCCGTCTGAGTCGGCGCGCCACAACTCAATCGTGCTTGACGTGTGGTTGTTAAAGACGACATAACGATCAGCACAGCTGGTCAAGGATATGAAATTGGGAAAATTGGAAAGGAATGGCATTGGCCGGCCACCGGGTTTGAGCGTTTCCATATTCCCGTTTTGCCGGCGCAGCAGAAGTTCTACGTTTGGCCCCGGCCGCACACCGGTATACACATGCTCGCCAGTCGTCAACTGTCTTGCCCTTGTGACATCTCCTTCCGGTACTTCCCAGACGTGCGATGTCTGACGACGTTCTACGACAACTAGCGATCGACCATCCCTGGTTATGTCGAGAACAGGCCCGTAATCCGTAAGGTCGTGCGTGAGGCGGCTGAGTTTTGCATCGGGGAATGAAAGACTCCAGATCTGTGTGGCATTAGCGCCCTCCAGTTCACGGCGCAAGCCTTGTTGTGACGGTACGAGCATCGATTTTCCATCGGGCACCCAGGCAGGCAGTCCGATAAAGTCATTGCTGGCCAGAAGTTCATGCTGGGTTCCGTCGAGAGCTAGCCCCGTCAGCACAAACCTCACATCTTTTGGGCCGTGCAATGTTGGGACAACAATCCTCTTGCCGTCGGGCGACCAGGCAACCCCGGTCAAAGTTGAACGATTCAGGAACGAATCGAAAGTGCCGATAACTCGATCCCCGCTTCCATCCGAATTCGCGACGTGAATTTCCAGAGTGGATGGCAGAACTCCCCGCATAAACGCAAACTGCTTTCCGTTTGGGGAAAAGCAGACGCGGCTGTCGATATTCTCGATCAATTGTTGCTCGGTTCCGCCAAGTACAGGAATCCGGTAGAGATCGTGTGTATATGCATATCCCTTTTCGGAACGCGCGAAGAAGAGGAAGTCGCCATCAGGAGAGAATGTTATTCCGATGATTTGCAGTGCGTCCGGAGGCAGCACTTGCACGTCGCTTTTGGTCGCAACATTCCGCATGCGCAAACTCTGTTGTTCCCCTTCGACCAAACTGTAGACGATATAGTGCCCATCGGGGGAAATGGCTGCCACGCCGGCGTTTCCGCTCTCGGTTAAGCGTGTGATGTGGATGTTTTCGGCATTAAACTCGAGCGGCCGTTGCGCCCGTGTTCGCCAGATCCAAAATCCAATACCAGTTGCGATCAGCAACAGCAGGACCGCCAGTCGGCTAAAGGCCGCTCGGCCATGGAGAAGAAGCCGAGAGGAAGACGAACCCGACGCTGGCGCGATTGCAGCCCTACTCTCTGAATCCCGCTTGAGCCGCTGCAGATCTGTGCGGATGTCGGAGGCGTGTTGATAGCGAAGGTTGCGGTCTTTTTC
>JASHOT010000333.1 GCA_030040965.1 Candidatus Sulfotelmatobacter sp.
GCGACGGATCAATCTTTTCCACGTTGTCGAGTACATGCCCCTGCGCCACGAACAGATCTTTCTGGCCGTCATTGTCGAAGTCCTCGAGCCCAACGCCCCATCCTGAAGTCACACCCGACAGCATGCTCACGCCGGTTTCAAGTCCGCGTTCGCTGAAGGCCCCGTGCCCGTCATTGTGAAACACTCCGTATGTCTGACGCGGCAACGTGGTCACAATCACATCGGGACGGCCGTCATTATCGTAATCCTGAAACACCACTCCCATGCCCGAAAGCGGGCCGCCGTCGGCGTTCAGCGCGGCTCCAGCCTCCATGCCAACTTCCGTGAACGTGCCGTTACCATTGTTGTGCCATAAATATTGCTGCATCCCATCGTTGGCTACATAGATGTCCGTCAATCCATCGCCATCGTAATCGGCAAAGGCCACGCCCAACCCGTGCCCTTTCTTCGACGCAATCCCGGAACGCTCGGAAACATCTTCAAACGTCCCATCGCCGCGATTGTGATACAGAATGTTCGTGGTGCGGGGAAATTCTCCCGGCGGGCAATAGGTATGAAAATTACCTCCACAATCCTTGCTGTGCTGCGTGTCCCACTGCATGTAGCGAGTGACAAAAAGATCCAGCTTGCCGTCGTTATCGTAGTCGAAAAAACCAGCCGACACCGACCACCCGCCAGCCGCCACGCCAGCCTTCTCCGTGACATCGGTAAAAGTTCCATTGCCGTTGTTGTGATAAAGAATGTTTCTGCCGTAACTGGTGACGTATAAATCAGGATAGCCGTCGTTGTCGTAATCCCCGACCGCCACTCCCATGCCATAGTTGCCGTCGCCGGCATTCGCCAAACCAGCTTCTTCGGTCACATCGGTAAACGTCCCGTCGCGATTTTGCCGATAGAGCCGGTTCCAATATTTCGGATCGTGACGATCGAAGTTCTCCGGCATCGTCATTGGACTGCTGATCCGCCCGCCGTTCACCACAAAAATGTCGAGCAATCCGTCATTGTTGTAATCGAGCAGGGCCACGCCTCCCGGCATGGTTTCGATCAAGTACTTCTGCGGAGTAGGAGAGTTTTCCAGCGTGAAGTTGATGCCGTGCAGGGACGTCAGCTCGAACAAAGGAGCTTCCGTTGTGGTCGCGGCCGCAAGAGCCAGGGCAAGCGCAACAACAACGCCGAGCTGTAACAGTCGCGGCATGCTGCAAGAAAAAATAAACACGAGAATCGAGCCCCCGCTGGCTTTGCCGGCCCCGGCCGCCCTCAAAAAAACATCTTCAACGCAAACTGCACCAGGCGCGGATTCGTTCCCGGAGCCGTGCTCGTAACCGTTCCAAAATTTGCGTTGTTCGCGGCGCAACAACTCGCGTTTGGCGGACCGAACTGGGTGCGATTGAACAGGTTGAAGAATTCGACACGCGACTCAATTCCTGCCCTGCCCTCGCCAAAGAAAATTCTCTTGAAAACGGCGAAATCGAAGTTGTTGACGCCGTCAGCGCGCAAGCTCGCATCCACTCGTGATTCATTTCCGAAAGTAAAATTCGCCGGCGCCGAGAAGCAGTTCGTATTAAACCACTCGCCTATGCGTGCAACGGCACCGCCCAGGATCGCCTTCGCGCAGCCGGCAGTAACGTTCGGGCGCGATCCCGCGCCGAAAAGTGTTACGTCATTCGCCTGGCCATTGCTGAACACCAGCGGAAATCCCCTCTGCAATGTGGTCACTCCATCCACTCCCCATCCTCCGACCACGGTGTTCCAGCCATTCGTGAGGTTGGAAAAATATTTTCTGCCTTGCCCGAAAGGAAGATCCAGCACGTAACTCACCACCATCCGTTGCGGCACATCTTGCGATGACAGCGACCGTTCCGCCCGAAGACTGTTATTGTCCTGAATCGCGCCCACGCCGGTCTCGAGCCACGAAGTCAGCGTGTCTGTGTTGCTGATGAGTTTTGAGTTGGTGTAAGCGACCAGCAACGAGCCCGCACCCGAAAATCGTCGGCGCAGCGTCACCTGCAGCGAATGATAGATGCTGCCAAACGAGCCCTGCCCGGCCAGTTGCACGCTGGTGTACTGCGGATACGGCCGCAGAAGCTGTCCAACGGTTGTGGTTTGTGTGGCCAGAGCCAGCGCTTCGCCGTTCACAAAAAAAGGATTGGGCGCCGATTGGAGCAGCGTGACCGCGCCTTCTCCGCCCGTTTGATACTGCTGCGCCGCTTGCGCCAGCAACGCGTCGGAAATCTGATTCGTCTGCTCGGAATACTGCTCGAGGTGCGTGCCCTTCGATCCCACGTAAGCGGCAGATAGCGCGACGTCGGCGGGAAGCTGCCTTTCGACGCTCAAATTCCATTGCTGCACGTATCCCTCTGGATGGCGGAACGAATCCACTTCCGTGATCGACTGAACGACCTGCGTCAGGAATTGCTGCGTGCCTTGCACACCGAGACTTCGTCCCGGAGGGGCAGAGATTCCATTCGGAAATGGAAGCGCGATCGAATTATAGGGATGCGTTCCGTCCACCGTCCCCGTGTAGGTCGTACCCGGCGCGTTCACCATGTCGTTGATCGGATTCAGAGCGAACGAGACATCCGGAGGGATCCAATAAATTCCGTATCCGCTGCGCACAATGGTTTTTGCATTGGGCGAATACGCCAAGCCGATTCGCGGAGCAAAATTATTTTTAGGCAGAGGAAGATTGCTGCGCGTCGCTGGAGAAACCAGAAATGCATCTCCCATCACCGTCGGCGAACCCGCCGGCAAATATTGATTCAAATAACTGGGCGCGCTCGGATTGAAATAGGAAAGCCGGTTGTAGCGTTCCGTCCATGGACTCGGCAGTTCGTAACGCAATCCGAAATTCAGAGTCAGTGGATCGGCCACATGCCACGTGTCATTGAAGTAAAACGCGCGATACACCTGCTTGCCGGCGGTGAAATCCGGAACTACAGCCTGCGCAAAAAAATGATTTTCAAAGTTGCTGTAATTATCCGCATAGCCCAGCAGGAAATCGGCAAAGGGAAATCCGCTGAAGCACGGTTGGCTGTACGCGCAGAAGTCGAACGCCCCGGTTGCGACGTTCGTCTGCGCGTAATTGTCGTATCCGGTTTCCCACTGCATCCCCAGATGATAGCGATGGTGGCCGCGAATCAGCGTCAGACTCGGAGTCAGATCGTACTGCGTGTCACGATCCTGAATGTAGCTTTGCCCCTGTGTGCACATGATGTTGTCGGTGAAATTGGCAACGCAGGGAGTCGGTGGAGTCCGCATCATGGACGGCACAACCTGGTTATAACTTTCCGGCCAGCCAATTTGTGTCAAATCGAAGCCCGCATTTTCCGGAGAGCGGTTGTATTTGAATCGGCTCAGGCTCGCGTTGAAATCGAGAATCGTCGTGGCGTTGATGGTGTAGTTGTAGGCCGCGACCGCAGCACTCGTCGAATAATCTTCCGAGCACCGGTCGCTGCACAATCCGTCCCCCAGAGGATCGATGGGCAAATCGCCCACCGTCCAGTGGCTGAAGCGAACCATGAGTTTCTGCCGCATGGTGACGTCATGATCGACGCGTGCGGCGAGTTGATCCTGATTGCCCCCCGTGCGCGCGACCGTGCTGAAATTATTGATTGTTCCCGATGGAGTTACCGTTCCCGCCACATTCGCCCCAGGCCAAAGAGAAAGTAGCGCCTGAGAAGTTGCGTTGATTCGATTTTGTGGAATAACATTCCCTTGAAATTGCACCGGCACGGCAGAACTTCCGGGACACGCATTCTCCGCATTCACGACTCCAGCGCAGGGATCCATGATCGGAACATCGATCGCCGAAAAAATTCCCTCACGCTCGTCTGTGGTTGGTACCGTCGTTGTGAACGGTTCTCCGGTCCGAAGCCGGAAACCTTCCCAACTGGCAAACCAGAAAGTACGATTGCGCCCGTTGTAGCCGGGCAGGCGCAAAGGGCCGCCCATCTCGGCGCCGAACTGATTTTGCACCCACGGCGGACGTGGCTTGCCGGCAGCGTTCAGAAAAAAGTCATTGGCGTTGAAGATGCGGTTGCGCAGGTACTCGTACGCCTCTCCGTGTAAATAATTCGTTCCCCCTTTCGTGCTTAAGTTAGTCACTCCGCCCGCGAAGCGTCCCCACTCCGCTCCCAGGTTGCTCGTCTGCACTTTGAATTCCTGAATCGAATCCTGCGTCGGAATCAGCACCGGAAGATTGATGTAGCCGATGTTCAGCGGCTGGCCATCCAGATATTCCGCGCTTTGATTTCCGAAAGCCCCGTTCACTTGATAGTTTCCCCATCCGAACGGATTCACTCCCACCGGCGTTCCCGTGGAACTGCCCTGGGGAATGACCGATGGCGCGAGAACGATCAGGTTGAAGACATTTCGTCCATTCAGGGGAAGTTCATTGGCCTTGCGCTGCTCCACCACCGTGCCCACGGTTGACGATTCGGCGTCGATCGGCGACGGCTCTCCCTCGACCGTTACACTTTCCGACGCCGATCCCAGCGTCATTTCAAAATTTACTTCCAACGCGTCCTGCACATGCAGGATCAGTCCCGACTGGATCACGGCCTTAAAACCGATCTTCTCCACCTCGATGCGATATCTTCCCGGCGGCAGATCGGTAACGTAATACTCGCCCGTCTCATTCGTAAATCCCTGATAGTGCAGTCCTGTCCCGGTGTTGATCACGGTGACCGTGGCGGCGGCGATCACCGCCTTCCTGGGATCTGTGACCCGCCCCGTCAGCGATGCGTGACTGGACTGTGCCTGAACTTGAGTCAGAAACAAGACCTGAGCTGGGAAAAAGCTCCACGCGAAAAACAGAAAGCCAACGGTGAGCGTTGGGAAAACTCTGCGCATGAGGGCCCTGCGTTGCATCACGGATGGCTACAGCCTGGTATCTTCGCAGAAAACCGAAAGCTATGATCCACGAAGCACGAGCGCTTTGATTCGTGAAAAAGCGAAAGCTATCACAACTCAGGTGTTGGCGACTGCACAAAAATTGATCAGATCATCGCGCCGCAATAGATACGTCGAGACCGCAAACTCTGTACCAACGATTCGCCAGCTTCTCGCCTAAATCTCTCGAGGCTTTTTGTTCTGGAAAGTCGTTCACTCCATGATGTATGTTCGCGTGGGTTCTGTAAACGGCTCAGACATCGAAAGCGCCACTTGTCGAGCCGAAAACGACGCACCGTAACAAAACTGCTGCCGCCATTAGCATGAGCTCTCCTCCCAATGGACGTGCGCTGGCGTTCCCAGTCGTGTGGGGGACAGACCGGGCGATTCAGAGTCCTGCCCCGGCGGAAGTCCGCTCGCCCAGCGATGAAGAATTGATGGTCCGAGTCCAGTCCAAAGATCCTAAAGGACTGGATCTGCTTTATACTCGTTACTCGCGCCTGGTATTTGGGATCGCTCTTCGCATCCTGCGCGATAAGAGTGAAGCGGAAGAGGTCGTACAGGAGACCTTTTTCTCTCTTTACCAGAAAGCTCCTTTGTTTGATCCTGTAAAGGGCAGCGCGAAGGGCTGGATCGTGCAGATCGCCTTCAGCCGTGCTCGCGACCGGCGCGCACATTTGTTGCGCCGCGGCTTTTACTCTGGTACAGATATCGAGAGTCTCGACGATACTCTACAGGGACAGAGCGACATCGAGCGGGAAGTGGGTCTCAGAATTGAGTTTTCCCAGCTTCTTTCGGCGTTTGACGATCTCACCCAAATGCAGCGTAAGACGCTGGAACTGTTTTATTTTCACGGATTGGAATTGCGGGAGATCAGCCAGAAGTTGAACGAGCCCTTTGGCAATGTCCGGCACCATTTCTACCGAGGTCTCGAACGGTTGCGTAAGAGTCCGGCGGTAAAGAGACTCCAGGAAACGCATAATGAATAAAATTGAACGGCTGGATTCTCACCAGAAGTTCAAAGAGCTGGCCGCGTTGGCGCAAGGGGGAGCGCTCAACGATAGTGAGCGGCTGGAGCTGCAGAATCATCTGCGCGTGTGCGGGTCATGCCGCGAGGCTTGCGCGGAATACCGCCTGCTCGCCACCGAGGGCATGAGTTTCCTCGCTGCTGCGCAGGGCGCGACCTACGAGGTTGAGGCTTGGGATGACCAGCCTTCCCGTGACAAAATCCTCGCCCGCATTCGAAAAGCTCAATCACCTCGCGTCACGGATTTCTCGTTCTCCCGTCTCCGCAGGGCGCTGCTTCCCCAGTCCCTCTCCGCGCCGTGGGCCGCGGCATTGGCAGCCTGCCTTCTGGTTTCTGTTGGCGTGGGAGCGTTCAGGCTGGGTCGAAGCACTGACGCCGCGAAGCCGACTCCACCAAAGATCTCCCACTCCGAGCAAGACGCTCTGATCCTCGAGAAGCGGGCTTCCGAGGAAGTTATCTCTTCTCAGCAGGCACAATTAGTTCGACTGCAAAATCAATTGGCAGGTGAGGCGCAGCAGGTCACGAAGTTGCAGGACGCTCTCCGTACGGCCGAAGCCCGCTCTGTGGCGTTGCAAACGGCGAATGTCTCGGAGAACGGCGAGATTCGTCGAGTCTCTGCCGAGCGCGACAAACTGGTCGCTGAACTCCACGACGCCGAGCAGTCCTATCAACTCGTTCAGGCTGAGCTGACCACGCTGCGTGCGGAACACGAGCGCACGCTGGTGCACACCACGTCGCTCGAATCGAAGCTCGACGAACTCTCCGCCTCAGCCCGCGATCAGGATCGCAGACTCAGAGACGATGAGCAGTACCTGGCATCCGATCGCGACATTCGCGAGCTCATGGGCGCGCGCAAGCTCTACATTGCCGATGTCTTCGACGTGGATAGCGGGAGCCGTACCCGCAAGCCTTTCGGCCGCGTGTTTTACACCGAGAGCAAATCCCTCATCTTTTACGCCTTCGATCTCGACCGTCAACCGGGCGTCAAGAATGCGAGCGCGTTCCAGGTATGGGGCCAGCGTGATGGAGAAAGCACCGCGCAAAGCCGCGCCACGAACCTTGGCATCCTTTATATGGATAGCGAATCCAACCGGCGATGGGTTCTGCGCCTCGATGATCCCAAACAACTCGCGGAAATCGACGCTGTTTTTGTAACCGTCGAGCCGCAGGGCGGAAGTCAGAAGCCAACCGGCAAGCCGTTCCTCTACGCCCTCTTGCGCCGGGAAGCGAATCATCCCTGATCGGCCCCTGCCAGATCAGGCAGTCTTTCTGATCCTCCTCACGCTTCCTGGTACAAATTCTCCATGCCGCGCGTAATTGTTTTTGGGGACACCTGAAGGTATCGCCGCATACGTGTAAGCGGCGAACCTTTAACGGTTAAGGTTGATTTCCATTCCAATCTCGTGGGGGAGACCATGTTGTCTCGTCGCTTCTTTGCAGCGGTCTTGTCGCTCGGCGTTGTTCTCTGTGCCTCAAGTCTTCTCAACGCGCAATCAACCTATGGATCGGTCTCGGGTACCGTAACCGATCCTTCGGGCGCCGCCGTCGCCGGCGCGAACGTCACGCTGACCAACGTCGGCACCGCCGAAAAGCGCACACAAGCCAGCGGCGACAATGGCCAGTTCACATTCGTGAACTTGTTCCAGGGCACCTACCGCATCGATATCGAGAAGCAAGGCTTCAAGCACTTCGCCCGCCCCGGTGTTGTGGTCGAAGTGCAACAGGATTCCCACATCGACGCTGCTCTCACCGTCGGCCAGGTGAGCGAGACCGTCGAAGTGACGGGAGAAGTGCCGCTGCTTCAGACCGAAACGTCTTCTCTTGGCCAGGTCGTCGAACAGCGCAAGGCCGACGAGTTGCCCTTGAACGGCCGCAATATTTTCAACCTGATTACAGTTTCACCGGCCGCCGTGGCTCAGGGCGGCTCTGGCGGATCGCCCGTCGGACAAAATCCTTTCAGCTGGGGCAACTATCAGGTCGGAGGCTCGTTCGCCAATCAGGGCGCGCAATACCTCGACGGCCAGCCGCTCAATATCGGTTACATCAACCTGCCCATCATCATCCCAACCCAGGATTCAGTCGGCGAGTTTAAAGTTCAATACAACAACTTGGGCGCCGAGTGGGGCAAGTTCTCCGGCGGCGTCGTCAACCTCAGCACCAAATCCGGAACCAACAGCTGGCACGGATCGGCCTACGAATATTTCCGCAACAAAGTCCTGAACGCCAACGAATACTTCAATAAGCAAACAGAGCTGGCAAATAGTGAGGCGAATGAGGCGCCGCCGTGGACGCAGAACCAATACGGATTCCAACTCGGCGGCCCGGTGATCAAAGACAAAACTTTCTTCTACGTGAGTTGGGAGCAATACCGGCAGCGCACCGGATCGCCGTTTACCACCACCATTCCGCAACCCGCGATGCTGACTGGCGATTTCTCGTCGCTGTGTACGGATTCGGTCGCCCAGGGCGGGGCGGGCGGCACTCTCAGCGCAAGCGGTTTGTGCAGTGTCCCAGCCGGCCAGCTTTACGACCCGTACAGTACGAACACGGCTGGTGTTCGCCAGACGCCTTATGGACTGGATCCGACCGATCCGAGCTGTCCCGGAAACTGCATCCCCAGTACGGAATTCAGCACCGCCGCGACCACGATGTGGCAAAAGTACTTCGTGCCATCGCCGAATCTCCCTGGAGACGTTAACAACTTCCTGAGTGCCGCACCTGGCGGTGGCAATACGAATGAGTTCGTGGCGCGCGGAGATCAGAATATAGGACGCAACACCCGCTTATTCGGAAGATTTGCCTACTTCGGGTTGCTCGATCTCCCCGTGAATCCGCTTGGAACCGGTCTCTGCCTTGACCGCTGTGCGGAGAAGTACCACAGCAAGCTCCTCGTTTTCGACATAAACCACTCATTTACTCCCACGACCATTCTTGACGTGAACTTCGGCGGAACGCGATTTGTCTACGGTCGAAATCCGCTTCTGGCTGGTTACGACCTTACCCAGCTCGGCTGGCCTGCCAGCTACAACAGTCCTCCAAGCTCGATGCGGACGCCGCCAACCCCGGCCTTCCCGTTCCCCAACGACGTGGGGAAGTCGCAAGGCAACAGCGCCATCGGCGATCACAATACGCAGTACAACATCACTCCGGCGTTTACCCTGATCCGGGGGAAGCACACCATTCAAGCCGGTGCTCAGTTTGAGTGGGGATTGGATAATTATTTCCAGACCAACATCGCCAGCGGTGCATTCGCGTTCGGCGGAAACTGGACAACGCAAACATCACCCGCGGCGGGCGGCGCCACCAATCCCAATTTCGCTTTTGCCGACTTCCTGCTGGGTCTTTCGCAAAACGAGGGAAACTTCGTCAACCAGACTGAGGGCGTTGCACAAGTTCCAGCCCAGACCAAAGGCTTGCAAGCCTACCGTGCCTTGTATGTTGATGACACATGGCACCTGACTCCCCGGTTAAATGTCAACTTGGGCCTCCGCTATGAATTACAGGGAACCTGGTCCGACGCCTACAATCGCCTTTCCTATTGGGATCCGTTGGCAACCAACGCGACGGCCACTGGCTGCGGCGGGACGGTAGGTAGTCCTTGCCCCGGAGACGCATTTCTTGTCCAAACCGGGCGCAACAGCAGCAGAAACAATATTCCGATGGATAAGAAGGCGTTCTCCCCACGCTTGGGCTTGGCGTATGCCTTGGATCAGAAGACCTCCATCCGCGGCGGATACGGTATCTTCTATATTCCAAACTATGTTTCTTTCGGCCTCAACCCGGACAACGATTTCGTGAATCTCGCCAGCACGCCCCTCCATGCCACCAACGATTCGTTTATAACCCCCGCCGCAATGATGGATGGTGACGATTGCGGCTACACCTCGGCAGGCTTTACTGGGACGTCGGTATTTCCTGCACGTGGGCCGAATGGCTTCATCTGCACCCAGTCAGGTCCATTTGGCAACTCTGGAATTCTCCCTCCGCCAGGACGTAACTTTGCGCCGCTCGCTTCCACTCTGTCCCCATTTCCCGCAAACGCCTCGAGTTTCGCTCTCTTTACCGCCAGCCTGAACCTGGCTCCGTATTACGGGGCCAGCGGTCACGGGAATCCACAGTGGGGCTACGTTGAACAATGGAACTTCGACATCCAGCGTCAGCTTCCCGCTGGCTTCTTCGCCGATGTAGCTTACGCGGGTTCGCACGGGGTCCATTTGGAGCAGTATCAGACGGAGGTCAACCAGCTTCCTGACACTTTGTGGTCTCAAGGAACCGCTTTAACCACGCAGGTTCCTAACCCGATGGGCATATCGGCACAGAATCCAAACGGTACAAACCCCAATCCCTCGTTGAACGGAGCGACCGTTGCGGCCGGTCAGCTCGAGCGACCCTATCCGGAATACAACCAGGTACAATTGGCCGGTTTCGGTTGCTGTAGCAGCAACTACAATTCTTTACAGGCCACGGTCACGCGCCGCTTCCCGGGTGGCGGCACGTTGCTGGTCGCCTACACGAACGCCAAGTTGATGAGCAATACTGACACGCTCACAAGTTGGCTCGAGACCAACACTGGTGGCGTTCCCGGAGTCCAGGACTGGGACAACCTCGCCGGAGAAAGATCTCTCTCCGCACAGGACGTCTCCCAGCGCCTGGTGATCAGCTATGTGCTCGACCTTCCCTTCGGTCATGGCAGGATGTGGGCTAACAACCTGAGCGGGTTTGCAAACGGAGCCGTTTCCGGTTGGGGCGTCGACGGTATTACGACCTTCCAACGCGGCTTCCCTTTGAAAATCAGCTACTCGGGCTCTACCCCGCTGGAAGCCGCCAACCTCGGCGTTTCGAACATCCGCCCTGACGTTGTCCCCGGTTGCGACAAGACGGGGCCACGCACTTTAACTGAGTGGTTTAACACCTCTTGTTTCGTGACCCCACCAGATTATGGTCCCGGCACCGAGTCGAGGGTCGATTCCAGCCTTCGCGGACCCGGAATCAACAACTTCGATTTCGCTATATTCAAGAGAACGAACATCGGCGAGAGGATGGGGGTCGAGTTCCGGACGGAGTTCTTCAACCTGTTCAACCATCCATATTTCAACATGCCCGCAACCGGGTGCGGCAACGGCGTTCCCGGTGGCGGCCTACCATGCACTACAGGCGCAATCGGCGTGATCAACTCAACCGTTTCGAATGGCGTCGCCTCACCCGAACGCCTGATTCAGTTCGCCTTAAAGTTCATCTTCTAGTTGTGCTTCCACGAACCGGACTGGGCCTGTCCCAGTCCGGATTTTTTTGTTCCCACCGCTCAAAAATTACTCACAGACCACCGGCCCCTATTAGAAAAAGAATTATCCACAGCCCAATCCATCCCACGCTCCACTTTTCATCTTCAGTTCATCTGCGAGCAACCTGCGCGTAACTTGCACATGCCTACACTTCCTTCTAGCGGTCCAACATCTCTACCACCAATCTGTCACTTTGTTTCAATCCATCCGCCTTAGAAGGAGGAACTATGCGCAAGAATTTCAAAAGAAGTTTGCACGCAGCCGTCTTTTCTATCCCCATGCTGTTCGCACTGACCCTCTCCGCCGCCGGACCAGCCGCCGCGCCAGCCACGCCTCAAGGCAACGTCAACCACAATCACGGTATTCAGCATGTGTTGCTCGTCAGCATTGATGGGATGCACGCTCTTGATTTCATCAATTGCGCCAACGGAATCAGCACCACCAACGGCGGTCAGCCTTATTGCCCCAATCTCGCCTCCCTCAAGCCCACCGGCCTCAACTATCTTTACGCGTACACTTCCGAGCCCTCCGACTCGTTTCCCGGACTAATGGCTCTCGTTACCGGCGGCTCTCCACGCAGTGTGGGAGCGTTTTACGACGACGCCTATGACCGCTCGCTGGACGCGCCTGCCGTCACCACCGGCGACGGCCTCGCCAACGGCCCTTGCACGCCCTACGGAACGCCCACCGGAACCACCACGGAATACGATGAAGGTATCGACATCAATCAGACTCTGCTCAACGGCGGAGCTCCCGGCGCCGGCCTTGCCGACGGTGGCGTTGCCTCCATCGATCCCAAGCGGCTCGTGCGCGATCCCGCACAAGGCTGCGCTCCGGTTTTGCCCTGGAACTTCGTTCGCACAAACACCATCTTCGGCGTCGTCCACGCCGCCGGCGGCTACACGGCATGGTCCGACAAGCATCCCTCCTACTCGTCGGTTAACGGTCCCGGCAACGGCACCAACGTCGACGACTACTACTCGCCTGAAATCAACTCCATTCCCGTTAGTCTGCCCGGCGTTAGCGCGGGCCCGACCAGCTGCAACCCGCTCCCAGATCAAACCGCCGTCTCGGCTTCCGATACCTGGACCAACAGCTTCCAGAACATCCAGTGCTACGACACGCTGAAGGTCAACGCCGTCCTCAACTGGATCAACGGAAAAACCCATAACGGCTCGCATGGGGCGCCAGTGCCCGTCATCTTCGGCATGAATTTCCAGTCGGTCAGCGTGGGACAAAAGCTGATCGAGAAGACTCTCACCCCAACTGTAACCGGCGGCTATCTCGATTCCCAGGGCACGCCCACTCCTGCTTTGCTCGCCAACATCGAGTTTGTCGATCTCTCCATCGGCGAGATGGTCGCGGCCCTGCAAAAGAACAACTTGCTCGACTCCACCGTGATCATCATCAGCGCCAAGCATGGTCAGAGTCCCATTGATTCCTCTCGCTACCTCGGCATCTCCACCGTGGCCAACGATCCCATCACCACCTCGCCCGCCACCATCGCCGCCAACGCCGGATGCCTGCCCTACTCCGAGTCGCCACTCAACCCCACCGGCCTCGGCCCCACCGAAGATGACGTCTCCCTGGTCTGGCTCGACAGCTCCTGCACCGCCGAGCAGGTCGTCAACATGCTCGAAACCCAATCGCCGTCCACCAACAACATCGCCGGCATCGGCGAAATCTTCTGGGGAGCCGGAATCACTCAGCTCTACAACGCGCCCGGCCTGCCGCCCAACGGCGACCCGCGCACTCCTGACATTCTCACCACTCCGCACATCGGCGTCACCTACTCCGGCAGCGGCAAGAAACTCGCCGAGCATGGAGGCTTCGCTCACGACGACACCAACGTCATGTTGATCGTCTCCAATCCCAGCTTCCACGCCACGACCGTGACCATCAGCGTAACTACGATGGAGATCGCTCCCACAATTCTCCAGGTGCTGGGATTCAATCCCAACTCCCTGCAGTCTGCTCAACAGGAAGGCACGCAACCCTTGCCCAACGTGCCCGCCTTCTAACTCGTGTGGCGCGGGCGCCCTCGCCCGCGGATTTTGACTCTAGCCGCAGTGCCCCACCCAACGCGCTTTTCGTTGGGTGGGGATTTTGATCTAGTGCCACAATGAAAACAGAAGAATTTTGACGAGGCCCTCACGCAACGCCGGGGAGGTTCTTATTTCACATCGCGGATCAGCACCACGTCCCGGTTACTGGTACCACGATTCATCACGAACTGCTTGCCATCGCGCGAAACATCAAAGCTCGTGATCAGTTGGCTGTTGAAGTGACTGATCTGCTTCGCCGGCCCACCGGCGACCGGCTGGCTCCAGATGTTGGAGATGCCGCCTTCTGTCTGCACGTACAAGAGTGAGCGGTTGTCGGGCGCCCACCGCAATGCTTCGGTGGCGATATCGTAGTGTTTTTCTGCCGCATTTTCGCTGAGTGACATAACGGCGACTTCTTTCTTCCGTGATTCGTCCAGATACGAATAAGCCAGCATCTTGCCGTCGGGCGAAATGGCGGGAAAAGCGGCGTAAGATGCGTGGTTGAGCTGCACTGGATCGCCCCCTTCGATCGAAACCTTCCAAATCCCCCATTCCGGGCCCCATTTGCCGTAGATCACCCATTTCCCATCCGACGTGCATTCGGGAGAGCCAGTTTGTAACAGGTCGCGCGGACTATTCGTAAGCTGCTTGGCATTGGTCCCATCGATGTCCATCCTCCAGAGATGAGAGCTGGGAGAATCAGAGATAAAGACGATATAACGCCGATCGGGCGAGACGCGCGGCGCTTTGTTCCACGCTGCGGGGCTGCTGGTTAGCCGCTTGGCATTACCTCCGTCGGCCTCCATCATCCAGATATTGCGTTCTCCGCGGCCGCCGCGTTCGTCGTCTAAGATCTTCCCGTCCGGACTCCACGTCGCTCGAGCGGAACGGCCGCTCGACGTAATCGGTTTGGCTCGGTCTATATCTGTGGCCGGCGCAACCCAAATATCGTAAGAGCTTTTCAATTGCACTGTGGCCACAGTGCCGGAGTCAGCCGTCAGGCTGACGCCTCTGTAATCGCTCAGATCGTTGGTGATTCTGCGGCTTCTGCCCTCTGGGTAGGAGATATATTCGATTTGTTCCAGGCCGCTGTTTCGCTCGCTCCCTGTAGCGATTAGCCCCCGACCATCTGACATCCATGCCAACTCACGCAGGGTGGACCACCGGTTGTT
>JASHOT010000334.1 GCA_030040965.1 Candidatus Sulfotelmatobacter sp.
CTTCCTCGGCCTGAATGGTACGGGCGAGGATCCCGGCCTCGGTATTTGGGTTTGTAGTGTGCGAACTCATTCCGATTTCCCGTCAGTCAATTGTGACATCGAATTAGATTCATGTCACGCCCATATGGCAAAGCCCATATGGCAAAGAAATAACGAATGCCCAACGATCATCGCGGATAAACGAAGGCTGGTGGGCAGTGGTCTCCGCCACCACTGATTTCGGAGTCCGCTTTTGAAGGAATCGGCCCACGTCAGACACAGGAGCGTGGCGCAGAAAAAACCGGAAAAGGAGTTGCTACGGCTGACCGGCAGTTAGTCAGCTGCAGACGGGATTGGTTCCGACGCGATCATCTTTTCAACTTTTCAACAAACTGCCGGGTTGTCGCCTGTTCGCCTGTGGCCTCTAGAACTTGTCCCAGACTGATCTATGTAGTCGTCTGCGCAGACGACCCCGTTGGTTCGATTCAGGGCGCTCGGACAGTTTCCAGATCTGGATGCTGATATTGCATCGCAGCTCTGACATCTCGGTGTCCCATCGTTCTCTTTACCGCCGCAAGATTCCCGGGTTAGCGAGCACCCGTGTTCCATAGTCGTGTCGAGCGCAATATAGGACGAGAGCCTCAGGGAGTTTGGGCTCCCTCCGGGCGCTCCGAAATTGCTTGCCCATGTCTGTCATATGACCGCACTCCGATCTGGTCGACCCAGCGGCACCAATAACGCACAGGGGCTGGAAGTCGCGGAATCACTCCCTCCTTCCAGACGAGGGAGAAAAATATCCTTGACATCCCTTCTTATAGATCAGTCGATTTCACGCTTTGAGAGGCAACGTGGGATTCTGAGTGTTAAGGCGACAACACATCCAGAATCGTCGCATCCTCTGCAATGCGTACGGCTATAATTGCCCGCATCGATGGCGCTTACCACGGGCATCAAACTCGGCCCCTACGAGATCGTATCGTCAGTACGCGCGGGCGGCATGGGTGAGGTGTACCGCGCACGCGACAGGCGACTCGGGCGTGATGTCGCAATCAAAGTGCTGCCAGAGGGACTGGCTCATGATGCCGACCGACTGCGGCGTTTCGAACAGGAAGCGCGTACGATTGCCGCGCTCAACCATCCGAACATACTGGGAATTCATGATATTGGTGCACACGACGGTGCACCGTTTCTGGTCAGCGAATTTCTTGAAGGACAAACACTGCGTGAAAAGCTCCTATCAGGGCCGCTGCCGGTGCGGCGCGCGATGGAATACGCGCTCGGCATTGTGGAGGGCCTCGCGGCGGCACACGAGAAAGGAATCGTACATCGGGATCTGAAACCAGAGAACATATTTGTCACTCGTGACGAACGGATTAAAGTGCTGGATTTTGGGCTGGCCAAGCTGGTCAGGCCGGAGGAAAACCACGAAACTGCAATGACGCTAACGAGCGCGGGGACTTTGCCGGGCATGGTGATGGGCACCGTCGGCTACATGTCGCCGGAGCAGGTGCGGGGTGAACCGCTCGACCCGCGATCGGACATTTTTAGTTTCGGTGCAGTGTTGTACGAAATGCTCACTGGCAAACGCGCTTTCAAACGGGAGACGTCCGCAGAAACGATGACCGCAATTTTGCGCGAAGAGCCGCTGGCGCTGAACGATACCGGCTGGCAAGGTCCTCTGGATCTGCGACGGATTCTGGCGCGATGCATGGAAAAGAATGTCGCGCGACGATTCCAGTCGGCCAGTGATCTGGCGTTTGCCATGGAATCGCTGAGCGGAACCTCGTCCACGCAGAGATTGACCGCGAAGAGAGTGTCACAGCCGAAGTCAATGCGAGTGTGGCTCCCATGGGTCATAGCCGCTGCACTAGTGGTGGGAACTGCGGTCTGGGAAGCGTTTCGGCCGGCGGCCGTACCGCCCAATCCGCTCGAAAACGCACACTTCACGCGCTTGACCGACATCGAGAGCGTAGAAGCGGCGATCTCGCCCGACGGCAGGTTCGTGGCCTTTATCTCCGACCACGACGGGCCCTTCGATGTTTGGCTCACGCAAGTGGGGACGGGACGCTCGACGAATCTGACGCAGGGGAAGGCAGGCCCTTTGCCTGGACCGCTGCGAAGCGTGGGCTTTTCCGGCGATGGCTCGGAGATTTGGATCGGCGGCGGGGACACGGGTCTGCGGCTGCGGTTGCTGCCCCTGACCGGAGGTTCGCCGCATAATTTTCTCGGCGAGGAGACGGCGAACCTGGCCTGGTCACCGGACGGCGAGCGGATTGTCTATCACAACTTTCATAGCGGCGACCCGATGTTCGTGGCGGACGGCACGGGCGCCAATGCACGGAAGATATTCGGCGGCGAGGCCGGACTTCACAATCATTTTCCAGTTTGGTCTCCGGATGGCCGTTGGATTTATTTCGCACACGGGACACCGGCGACCAAAGAAATGGATTTATGGCGCATCGCGCCGGACGGCAACCACGCAGAGCGGCTCACCTATCTCAACACGGATCTTGCTTATCCCACCCCTGTCGGTGATCGGACCGTATTTTATGTGGCGCGAGACGGGGAGGGTTCAGGGCCTTGGTTGTGGGAGTTTGATTTGAAAAGGAAGGAATCCCGGCGCGTGAGCATCGGTCTCGAGCAATACACGTCGGTGCAAGCCAGTGCCGACGGCCACAAGTTGGTGGCCACCATCAGCAATCCGATCGCGGCACTTTGGACGGTTCCTATTCTCGATCGCGTCGCCGAGGAAAAAGACGTGAAACCGTTCCCGGTTCCGACGATGCGTGCGCTGGCGCCCCGACTGAACGGCCCGTCGCTGTTTTATCTCTCTTCCCTGGGGACCGGCGACGGATTGTGGCGCCTGCGCGACGGGCAGACGACCGAGATTTGGAAGGGTGCCAATGGCGCCTTGCTGGGAACGCCCTCTATTTCGCCGGACGGAGGCCGCGTGGCCATCGTGCTGCGGCGGAACGGGAAGCGCCAATTGCATATCCTTTCTGCAGACGGCGCCGAACTCCAACCCATCGCGGAAGGGATTGCCGCGCAGGAGTCGAGCTGCTGGTCGCCGGATGGCAAATGGATCGTCACCGGTGGCAGTGACGCCAACGGTCCGGGTCTTTTCAAGATTCCGCTCGAGGGGGGATCGCCGGTTCGCCTGGTCAGTGGAACGGCACTCAATCCGGTCTGGTCGCCGGATGGAAACCTGATCGTCTATACGGGTACGAATGTGAGCACCTTCTCCCCGCTGCTTGCCGTACGTCCGGACGGGACCAGCGTCGAATTGCCCCACATCCGCTTGCGCCGCTTGGGCGAGCACGCGCGCTTCTCGCCCGACGGCAAGAGCCTGATCTACATGCAGGGCCTACTTGCATCCCAGGACTTCTGGCTGCTCGATCTTGCTTCCAT
>JASHOT010000335.1 GCA_030040965.1 Candidatus Sulfotelmatobacter sp.
GTAGTTCCCCTGGCTTATCATCGCTGCTCCAAAGAAGAATGCAGCTTTGTTGACTGGACCCCCCATGTCGAAAGCGATCATGGAGCCGAGCACCAGCGCCAACAGCACATCGTTCCCGGTGCTCATCGACTGCAACGCGTGATTGGCATGGTCCATGAAGAGCGCGATGGGAACTCCAACAACTTTGATCACCAGAACTCCGACAAACGCGCCGGAGAGAATCGGAATGACCAGGATCGGCATGATCGGCCGCAGATATCGTGATACGGGAATCTTCTTGAGCAAGTTCACAACGTAGCCGGCGACCAGCCCAATCAAGATCGCGCCAATGAAACCCGCACGAATTTTTCCGGAAAGATAACCGCCCAGAAACCCGGGAACAAGGCCGGGCTTTTCCGCGATGGAATAAGCAACATAGCCGGCGAGAACAGGAAGCATCAGATCGAAAGCTGCCGTACCTATATCTAGGATGAGTTTTAGTCGCGGGGAACTCGAGAAATCGGGACCGGCGGCCGTCATGGGCGCAAAGGCGATGGCACACGCAATAAGGATGCCACCGCACGCAATAAACGGAATCGCGTACGACACACCGGTCAACAGGTGTTTCCTCAGTTGCTGGAGTGATGTGAGCATTTGAAGTTCGGCTCTGCCCAGAAGCTAGTTGTTGTCCCATCAACATCCGACCTCCAGCGCTTCTACAGGCTAAGTACTGAAGATCGGTCCAAACTGTACCGATTGCATCATTTCTGTAACGGTAGCCGACTGCACGCGCCGAAACCTCTCATGGGCGCTAGCAAGAACCGGTTTCCAAGCTTAGAATCGAGCGACCAGCCTCGTAGTATGTGTGATCTATCCTACTGTGAAAACAGGAGAGATGGAACGTTTGTTGTATTAAAGTATCATTCTACAGATTGCTCTATCAGCTATTGGGATACTTGTATCAAGTTGTCAGCCCGATATTGCGTTGGAGTAACCTTGCAGACCTTCTTGAATACGCGACAGAAGTATGCCGAATCGCTATAACAGCAACTGGAAGCGATCTCCTTCAGGGTCATGTTGTAGTTCTGCAACATGAACTTCGCGCGATTGACCCGAACCAGGTTCAGATAGTCGTTGAACCGCATGAAACCTTCCTTGCGGAATAGTCGGGACACGTGATTAGGAGCGAGACGGAAGTGCCCGGCGACGCTCTCACGCGTGATCGGGCTGTGAAAGTTCTCCTGGACATACAAGCAGATCGATTCGTAGGTGCGGATCGCCTTGCGGGGACGCTGCTTCTGTGGCGATTTCAGAAGCCGCAGACAGGCATGCAACAAGGATTCCGTTAAAAGCCGCGACAGTTGGCCTTTGGAATGATCGGTCGACAACACCATTAGCGAGGCTAGAATCCCGTGGGTGGGCACGTCATATCCCCCATGCACGCTGGCTTTTACTGCGCTTGAGGGAACCTCTGTTCCCCCTTTGTGCCGTACCAGGCTGATTCCAATCTGTTTCACACCAAAAAGAAATGTCAGGACATCCACGCGCCCCGACCAATCCGGCTTGTTCCAGGCATGGTCGGGGATGAACACTGCGTGTCCGCGCCCCGCGCGGACCGTCTCAGTACGACCGGACTGAGCTAGTTGCATGGCATGACATCCGGCAAGTGGCAGCGATAAACGAGGGAAGTTGGTGACATATGCAAGCGGCGGAGGCACCGTGCTTCCATCCCCAAAATGCACATGCCGGACGCGTGTGTGGCGCAGATATTCTTCAAGCTCATGCACGATGAGCCTTGCCTCGACGGTCGGGCGCTGAGTGGATAACGGGGCCGACATCTTCACAGAACGTTACGTTAGTGCAATTAATGTTAAATGTCTACTATTTCTTTTCACGCAGACATCTCCCATACTTGCCAGCCGAATCAACAGGGCTCCACCGCGAAAACATTGGGGGAAATGTGCTCTCGGGTTTTCGGGGAAGCATGTTGGGAGAAATTCGGGGCAAAAACGTTTTTGTAAGTGTAAATGTTGATGCATTACGAACCTGAGCTCTGTATCGAGGCTCGGAAAATCCGTAATGAATCAGACGTCCAGTTCTCCGCGCATTTCCAGAAGACGCGGAATTCCGTCGAACGAAACGCCTAGGTTGCAGAGTCCTTCGCGAAACTCGGAGAGACCGCATGGTTGTCGAACACTCTGCAGCTGGGGGATGTGCTAAATGACGGCAATCCGACGCGAACAATTTCCTGGTGAACACTTCCGAGGTGAACAATGAACGGCAGAGTTCTCTGTTCCTCATTCATCATTCTGGTTCTCGCCGTGCTCTGCGGCTGCAGTGGCATCGATAAGCTGCCGGGCACGGGTTCTTCGGGCGGGGCTCTGACAGTACAAATCGCGCAGGCACCGCCGGCTTCGGTGGTTGCGGGTCAGAGCTTTGGACTGGTGGCGAATGTCGCCAATGATCCCAAGAATGGTGGCGTGACCTGGAGTTGCACTCCGTCGAACGCGTGCGGCACGTTCAGCCCAACATCTACTGGGTATCAGGTCGGAACTCTGTATACTGCGCCGGTTGCTCCCGCGAACGGGGCCGTCCAGCCCGATCTCGCTTACCCGGTGACGGTCGTGGCTACATCGGTGACGGACACTTCGCAGAGCGTCAGCGTTACGTTTAACGTGGCTCAACAATACGCATTCATCTTGCCGGGTGGCTATGGCGGCTGGGGTGTTGCGGGCAGCGTCATATTAGACGGAAGTGGAAATGTTTTGGGTGGCGAGGCGGATGAAGTTTCTCCGGGTGGTTACACATTCCTTGCCATAATTCCGACAACCACCAGCGGTAGTGGCAGCTTTTATTCACTCGATGCAACCGGCCATGGAATTTTGAGCGTGGACCTCTCGGGTGATGTCGAGTCTCACGGCATCACCGCCACTTCCAATTCTCATTTGGTTATCGCTGAAGAGGATCAATTTAACGGATATACGATCGGCAACACCGGCAGCATGGATCTGCAAACTGCCGGCCCCACGTTCTCCCAGTCGCAAGTTTTAGGCGGCTACTCTTTCGCCCTGTCGGGGTACAACGCCGCAATGGGTGAAAACGGAAGCTGGGGGGGCATCTTCAGTACGGATGGCAATGGAAATATCACGGCGGGAATTTTCGACGTAAACGTCGGGAATGACGGCGGCGGAAGCGGCTACAACGGTGAACTCGCAGCTGGCCAACAACTAGCAGGATTGCAGTTCACGGGTACGTATACGGCTCCCGACAACAATGGACGTGGCGTAATAACGGTGAACAACGCGCCCTTTGCGGCCTCGCCCTGCGGCGGAACCGGGCAGCCCGCGTGTACGCAGTCGGCGCAGTATGCCTATTACTTAGTGACGCCGGAAGTGCTGCGGCTCGTCCTGATCACGAATACGGGTTTTGGCGGAAACGCGGGAAGCGCGTACGGGCAAGGGTCCCTAGCGACCGGCGCAAATGACACCAATTCGGCCTTGAGCGGTAACTACGTTTTCAGCTATTTCGGCTTTGGCGACAACAACAACGGCGGTGACTCGGATGCCGCCGCCGGCCAGCTCACGGTGACTGTCGCCGCGAACGGCAGCGCAACGATCAGCAACGGGATCATGGATACGAACGTCGCCGACGGTGGAACTGGAAACGCATTGGGCGTCGTGACTACCGATATACCTCTCTCAGGCGGCACGGTCTCGATCTCCGGCAGCCCGCGGGGCACGCTTACTACGCCGACGGGTCAAGTATTCAACGTCTACTTGACCGATCCCAATCTCAACCTGCTTGATCCCAACAACACGAGTGGAACGGGAGGAGCGTTGTTGTTCGAGGCTAACAATTCGGCAACGTACGGCAACGCGGTTGGATTAATGATTCCGCAGGCGGCTTCTCCGCCGACCTCGCTTTCTGGCAGTTACGCAATTCTGTTTGGACAAGAGTCGAATGTCAGCGGTTGCTGCAGTTACGACAGCGGCTATACCGGCGACTTCACGGTGAGCACCACCACGCTCGATACCTTCGCTGGGGAAGGCGATTTCCAAGGTTCGGGCACGGATGCCGCCGGCCAGTGTTGTTCAGTGCTGGGAACGAACCCTCTCACCGGAACGTTCAGCGCAGACGCCAGCAACGCCGGTCACTTTATCGGGACGATCACGACTACGCCGGCATTTCCGACGGGTCCTGTGGGAGGCACAACACCCGGAACCATCGATGTCGACTTCTTTGTCGCCAATGGTTCGCAGGGGTTCCTGGTCGAAACCGATCCTGTTGCCCCAACGTTCGGAGTGATCGAGGCCCAGGGCTCGATCGACTCGGGAAGTCAGGCGCGTCAGCGTGGAGAGCGTGGCGGATCGCCAAATACTCCCAGCAAACCAGCTACCAAGCAGAACGAAACTCCCAGGAGGTCGCGATGAAGGTTCGGGCGAACATTTCCTATTGTGATCGTCGCATGTACCGATTCTGTTTCGCGGTGAGCTTGGCCGCGTGCCTCGTGCTGCTGGCGCTTCCCCCAGATTCGCAAGCACAGGAATTTCGCGCCACACTCACGGGCCAGGTCACCGATTCGACCGGTGCCGTAGTGCCCAAGGCGGAAATTGTCGCGACTAACTCCGACACTGGTTCAACCTATAAGGCCAAAACCAGCGATGCAGGCGTTTATTACATTCCCTACGTTGTGCCGGGGACATACACGGTAAGCGCAAGCGCTCCCGGATTCAAGACCGTCATCCAGGACAAGGTCCTGCTTCTGGCAGGCAAGTACTTTGGGCAAAACTTCAAGCTGGAAGTAGGCGCGGTGAGCGAGAAGGTGGAAGTGACAGCCGAGCCGCCGATGATCGAGACGGCCAATGGCTCCGGCGGAACGATTATCGACGAGACAACTCTGCAGAATGTCCCGGTGTTCGGGCGCTCGGTCTATAACCTCATCAGTACCACTCCCGGCAGCATGCAGACCGGCGGAAATCAAATCACCAACCAGCAAGGCAGATCCTTCGATAATACAAATCAGTACATTATTGGCGGCGGCGTCAATCCGCACACCCAGGACAACAGCTACAACTCCGGCGGCTTCAACCAATTCACGCTGAACGGAACCAACATCACACAGCAGATTGCCTACGGCAACCAGGCATCCGGTGAGTGGAACATTTCGCCAACGCTCGACGCCGTACAGGAAGTCAACGTGATGGCCGATACTTACGATGCCCGCTTCGGGCGCACGACCGGCGGGACTGTGAACGTGGTTACCAAGAATGGCACGAACGCGTTTCATGGTGAGGTCATCGAGAACTACAACGACGGCAGTCTTTTCGACGCCAACACGACGACCAATGTATTCATCGCCGGCCTGCCCACGCAGCAGCAGGTCATCAATCAGTTTGGCGGGCAGGTTGGCGGTCCGATCAAGAAGAATAAGATATGGTTCTTCGCTAGTTATGAGGGTTACCGGCAATCGACATTTAACACGGTCACGGGCGACATGCCGCCGGCGTATCTGCGGCCGGGATATGTCTCGACCGCCTTTCCCAGCGGCAATCCCGGAGTCGATTTCGGCTTAGTCGCAACCATGGATCCCAGCACGACCGATCCTTATCATCAATACGGCTTGACTCTGTTTCAATCCGGCGACAGCACCAACCCAACCAATCCAAACAATGCGATATGCGGGGCGCTCTCCACGAATCCAGGTGCCCCGGCCAGCGCCTGCGGCACCGGCAAGAACGTGATCAATTTTCCGAACGCGTACGTGGGTGGCACGGTCAATCCGCAGACCCTGGTCGCCGGCAGCATGATCCCGGGCGCACAAATCAATGCCACTGCTACGGCTGTCCTGTTGGCTGGGTATATCCCGTTGCCGAACATCACGTCGCTCGAGAACTACGTTGGCGGATTCAACGAGCCCGCCAACTGGTTTGCCATCGCGCCGGCTTACACCAGCTACAACATGCCGATGGTTCGCGTGGACTACAACACCAGCGACAAAACCAAGTGGTACAGCTTCTTCGGAATGAACAAGGGACATTACGCGGTCAGCAATAACGGACTGACGGGCATAGCCGCGAACGGCAACTATCTGCAGCAGGAAAGTTATGCCGTCACGCAGGATATGACCCATACGTTCTCGCCTACGTTACTCGCCGATTTCAAGCTGTCGCTCAGCCGTTATCAGAACCGCAATCCCAACGGCGTTATCTCGGCGGCGAAGCCGGGAAGCTCGATCGGGATCAACATCACGCCTCCGCCGACGTCCACGTTCCTGGATGTGCCCGAAATGCACATCGCCGGGTTTCCCGACCCCGACTCCAACGGCTACGGACAGGTTTTTGGAAATTCCAACGACCTGGAAGCATCCACAAACCTGTCCTTCGATGCAGATATAACCTGGCAGAGGAAAGCTCACAACTTCCACTTTGGCGGTGGCTACTTCTTCTACACCTACGGCAACCCGATCAACGGCACCGTCGCCAACAACGCCGATGGCGAGTTCAATTTTACCGGGCAATGGTCGCAGTTTGATCCTCTGAACAGCAACTGCTACCAGCCCACAGCATTGGGTCTTACGCCTTCCGCCACATGCAGCGGCACGTATGCTCCGAACGGTTCCGGCTGGGCGGACTTTCTGCTCGGACTGCCTGGTGGCGGTCACGTCAACTGGAACGATTCGCTATTTGACTACGAACCAGTCTGGAATCTGTATGCGCAGGATGACTGGCGCATCAATCATCGGCTGACGGTAAACCTCGGCTTGCGCTATGACGTACAGATGGGCCTAAAAGAGCGCTACAACGAACTGCCGCGCGGCTTCTGTACAACCTGCGTCAATCCAATCACGACCGATGGAGTTTACCAGGCCAACGTTGCCAATCCTGCGAATATAGCCGCGTGGGCGGCGGCGGGCGTTACCGTACCGACTCAGGTTCTGGGAACGATCGCTCCTGCCGGAATCAACGGCGCTCCGCGCAGCGCTTACAACACCGACTGGAGCAACATTGCGCCCAGAGTTGGTTTCGCCTTCGCGGTGAATCCGAAAACCGTTGTGCGCGGCGGCTGGGGGTTCTTCTATGGCGGCGGACTCGAAGGCGGCTCGCCGATCGGTTATCAACAAACGACAAACTATATAGCCAGCACGGATGGAGGGGCAGACGCGAATCTCGGCGGAGCGGCACCCGGAGCGGTGAGCGCCGGGCCTTATGGAACGGGAACGCCGTTTCCTGCGAGCGCCACGTATCCGCTTGGTTTGCAGCCACCAGTTGGCATCGAAGGCTTGCCGCTCGCCGGAGTGGGCAACAACGGTTTGCAGGTAGACAGCCCGCTGCGCAAGATCCCTCGGACGCAGGTCACGACGTTCGGGTTTGAGCGCGAACTGCCCAGCCAAATGGCCCTCGATGTTCATTTCGCCGGCAACTATGCCAGCCGCTTCCGAGCCACGCTCTGGTACAACGGCACAATCAGTTGGCCGGAGTTGCAGTACGCGATTACTCCCGGCGCGACCAATTACAGCGCTCTGCTGCCCAATCCTTATTACAACGTTCCCTCCATGTCGTTCCCCGGAGGTTGCGGGCAGTCGGCAACCATTCCGGCTCTGGCCTTGCTACTGCCATGGTCGCAGTATTGCGGCTTCAACAGCGCGCCGCCGGTCGGGATCTACAACGATCCCATTGGCAAGAACTGGTACAACGCGCTGGAAGTAAAACTGAACAAGCATACGTCGTACGGCCTTACCTTCAACGTGGCATACACGTACTCGAAGACCATGGACGGCAGCGGCTATCAAAATGGATATCCCTACCAGGACGCGAACGAAATCCATTACATCTCGCAGTTCGACGAAACCCACGTGCTGGCGGTGACGGGCGTCTATGAACTGCCGGTGGGAAAAGGAAGAACCTTTCTTTCGGCGTTGCCGAAGCCGCTCGATTATGCGATCGGCGGTTGGATGTTGGGATGGAACTTTGGAGCGCACAGCGGAACGCCGGTCAGTCTCAACCAGGGGTTTGAGTATCTGTGCCCGCTGCGGCCTTCAAACGGAACCTCGGTGGGGCACTGGCTCAATCCCGAACTGGCGAATTCCGACTGCTATCGGAGTGCACCGCCGATCGGTGGAACAAGTTATACCTATGTGACGACGCCGGGATACTCAACGGCAGTCCGCACCTATACAGTTCCGAACCTAGACTTGTCGCTGCAGAAGAGTTTCAAGGTGACTGAGCGGATCAGCTTCTCGTTGCGCGGAGAAGCGTTCAACTCGCTCAACTCGGTGCTGCTCGGCGGCCCAGACAACACTCCCACCGACGGCGCACCAAGCCTCGTCCTGAACTCAACAACCGGTCGTTACTATTGGTCGGGGTTTGGCGTGGTCACACCGGTTCAGCAGAATAATCCGCGAAATCTGCGGGTTTCCGGCAGAATCACGTTCTAGGACGAGGCAGCTCCGGAGTTCGACTTAGAAACGAAGTCAGTGGACGATGCAGCCGACGAAATGCAATGGAGGGAAGCAGAATGAACACAAAAAGAAGCCGTTTAGGAATGTTGTTTCGGTTCGCCGCATGTGGGCTGGGGCTTCTTCTTCCGACGACACTCGTCTGGGCACAGACCAACGTGACTCAGAGTACGGTCGATCTCTCCAGCTATTTCAACGTCAATGGCATCATTACGGACGGTTCGTCCATCGCCAACGGCGGATTCGACAATGATGGCAGCGCCTATTCGGTGCAGGCAATGCAAGCTGCCTGCACCAGTGCCGTCTCGCCAACTTCCCCGACCTATGGCTGTACGGGAACATATCCTAGCTTGAGTTTTGCGGAGTCGTCAGCTACGGTCAGCTTCCAGTTTGGCGCTGCGAATACCGCCAACGCAGTTACCGGCTCTGGCTTGGGCCCGATTACTCTGCCCGCCGGCCAGTTTACTGAGTTACAGATGCTTGGTGCGGGCGTGAACGGCACTCAAGCGGGGCAGACAGTGATCGTCAACTACACCGACGGTTCGAATTCTACAATTTCACAGAGTTTCGGCGATTGGTTCAGCGCCAAGTGCGACGACGCTGGCGAGTCCCCGGCTCTAATCCCGGCGTATCGCTGGGAAACCGGCACCTCTGGCCCAGTTCAGGACAATCGCCCCTTCTATGTCTGCCTCTACAACATCGCGATCAATCCCAGCAAGACAGTTTCGACCCTTGTTTTGCCCAACAATCGCAACGTCGTCATTATGGCCGCTACGTTGGTAGCTATACCTGGCTTTGCGACCGCTGCCGGAACGCCCAGCACAACCACGGTGAGCCCGGGGAGCTCCATCACTGTTCCAGCTTCGGCGATATCCGAGGCAGGTTACAGCAACGGAACTGTGACTTTCGCCTGCGCTGTTTCCCCGACGATTCAATCCTGGCAGTCGGCAACGCCACCCAGCTGCACATTTAGCCCCACCAGCGCCACGGTTAATGTGGGTTCCCCGGGCACGTCAACGCTCACGTTCACTCCGGCTGCCGCCTCGTCTTCGTCGTCCGTGTTACGTCAGAGTTCACGATGGATGTACGCGCTGTGGCTTCCGATTCCCGGGCTAGCGCTGATCGGCTTTGGTGCGAGCTCGCGCACGTCGCGGCAACGAGGGTTGCTTGCACTTCTGCTGTTCGGCTTGCTGCTCACAGGAGTGGCGACCATGCCAGCTTGCGTGAGTTACTCGCATCTGGGCAACGTCGGCACGCCGCCCGGTCAATACACGATCATCATCACAGGAACGGATCAGAACGGAAACGCGCAACTCGGTACCGGCGGGAGTGTGACCGTTACCGTCCAGTAAGCACATGAAATCGGGACGAGTGAACGCAGAGTTGCTCTCGTCCCGGACTCAATCCCCTGTCGCCGCAAGGCTTGGGGAGAACCCTTCCTTTTTTCAGGACGTGCGCTTTCAGAGCGCACGGCAAGGCCGCATCTATCGATGATTCCTGGAGGCGCTGAAGTTATGTCGAAACTCCGCTTTCTCGAGTTGTTCTTCCTTGCGCTCTGTGTCGCGACCCCGTCTGCATTCTCGGTTCCCATCCAGGCCCAGCAGAGGCGGGCGTTGGCAACGCATGCAGCGGCGCCCGTGGGATCCCAACCGATCGGCCGGCTTCCGGCTTCGCAACAGATGCAACTGGCCATTTCATTGCCATTGCGGAATCAGGATCAGCTCACTACTTTCTTGCAACAGCTCGAAGACCCGACCAGTCCGAACTATCACCACTTCCTTTCCTCCGCGCAATTCACCGAGCAGTACGGCCCGACGGTAGAGCAATATCAGCAGATCATCGCGTTTGTACAGGTACAGGGCTTTATTGTGACGCACACTTCGGCGAGCCGTCAGTTGCTGAACGTCAGCGGGTCAGTATCCAGCATTGAGCAGACGTTTCAGGTCACGATGCAGCTCTACCAGGACGCGAAGCAGAATCGCACCTACTATGCGCCGAGCGTCGACCCAACGGTGGAGTCGGGATTGCCGATTCTCGGAGTCAGCGGCCTCACGAACCGCGTGCTGCCGCATCCCATGCTTGCCAAAGCGTCTCCGAACGGTCCCATTAGTTATCAAACGGGATCTGGTCCCGGTGGTCAGTTTCTCGGCAGCGATTTCCGCACGGCGTACTACGGAAGCGGACCGCTGACTGGCGCGGGTCAGGCCCTTGCGTTGTCGGAACTTGGTCAATGGAACATGGCGGACGTAACCGCATACTTCAATTCCGTCAACCAGACTCTCAATATTCCCGTCATCACAGAATTGCTTGACGGAACGGACGGCTCCTGTCCTGGTGCTTGCAACGACGGCGAAGAGGCCAACGACATCATTCAGATCACCTCGATGGCTCCGGGCGCCTCGGTTCTGATTGTGTACGAGGATACGAGCGGGAATGCCGATGTCGACATCTTCGATGCGTTCGCGACAGAGAATATCGCCAAGCAGATGAGCTGGTCGTTTGGCATCGGCCCTGGCAACGCGGTGGCCGACGAGCAGCAGTTTTCGCGATTCCACGCGCAAGGGCAGAACTTTTTTGTGGCGTCTGGAGACGAGGGAGCCAATCTTGGCGACGGCGGATGGCCGGGATTCAGCCCGGATGTGACCGATGTTGGCGGCACGGACTTGACTACGGAGAGTGCAGGAGGAGCGCGATCTTCAGAAACCGGCTGGGTGGGCAGCGGAACTGGATGGTGTGACAGCAGCAACTCCAGCACGCCGTGCTTCGGCAGTCCGGGCGATGCGTATGACGCAATTCCGAGCTGGCAGGTGACATCGGTCATTACCGCAGCGGGCGGCTCGACCTCGTACCGCAACCTTCCGGACGTTTCGGCCGATGCCAATACCGACAGCTGGTGGTGTGCCGGAGGTACCTGCCAGGGCGGACTGGGCGGAACTAGTCTCGCGGCGCCGCGCTGGGCTGGATTTCTCTCTCTCGTCAATGAACAAGCTGCCGCCAATGGAGATAGCTCCGTCGGCTTTCTCAGTCCGCTGGCTTGGCAGACAGGACAAAGCTCCGGCTACGACACCGCATTCTACGATGTCACCAGCGGCTGCAATCCGAGCGGGTCCACAGTCTCTCCACCTTTTACCGGCCAGTTCTGCGCCATGACGGGTTTCGACATGGTGACCGGTTGGGGCACGCCGAACGGCGACGGCACAATCAACACGATGGCTCCGACGTCAACCACGAATCCGTACTTCACCTTGTCAGCAGCGCCTGCAACTTTGAATCTCACTCCGGGCGGAACGCCGAGTACGGCGACGATTTCTCTGACCGCGGGGAACGGTTTCACTGGAACCGTCGATCTTTCCGCCGTGATTCTAGGCTCGCCCACGGGTGTGACCGCGAGCTTCAACCCGACGTCGATTTCCGGATCGCAAACTTCCACGCTGACTGTTTCCACGACGAGTTCCACTCCTGC
Source organism: Candidatus Sulfotelmatobacter sp. (assembly GCA_030040965.1). Taxonomy (GTDB): domain Bacteria; phylum Acidobacteriota; class Terriglobia; order Terriglobales; family Acidobacteriaceae; genus Sulfotelmatobacter. Next base: position 11,898 of record JASHOT010000335.1, read on the forward strand.
AGGCACGCAGATGCTGGTCGTGACTGGAACGAGCAATGGCGTTCCCACGGGAACCGTTTTCGTCACACTTGGGTTGCCGGATTTTTCACTTTCCGTTACGCCAACGAATCCTCCCGCATACACGGGAGAGCCCAATTCGATTTACCTCAATCAGGGCGGCACCGCGATGGCCACGGTTTCGGTGAACTCGCAGAATGGATTCAGTGCCTCGGTTGATCTTGCGGTGAGCGGCCAGCCTGCTGGTGTGACTGCGACCTTCAATCCCACAAGTACGGGGACGACGAGCCAGCTCACACTCGCAGCCAACAGTAGTGCTGCTACAGGAACCGAGTATCTCGCCGTCACGGGAGCATCGGGAAGCATCACCGGGTCACTTAACGCTCCCTACACCATTTTGGCTATGAGCGCAGCGAGCGGTACCGGCGGTTCGGGAACTCCAGTCAGCCTCTCTTCCATTTACAACTTGCCGGCGATCTACACAGACGGCATCACGTTCGGCACCGGAATGGATGGCTCTGGTTTCGCCTATTCCGCCAACTTGCTGACTCCCGGGAATCAGGGCGGACGGATTCTAAACGGCGTTCAGTTCAATCTCGGTCCCGCGAGTACAAAGGATTGTGCAGGCAGTGGGCAACCGGCGTGTACCAACGATGCAGTTTCGTTCAACGGCCAGACGATCAGTCTGCCTTCCGGTCAGTTCACGACGTTGCAATTGCTGGCCACGGCCTTCGACGGTCCAATCACAGGGCAAACGATCACAGTGACCTACACAGATGGCACGACCAGCACATTTACGCAAGGATTCAGTGATTGGTGCGGATGCAGCACAAACCCCGGCGGACAATCCGGCGAATCGTTCGCGGTGGTGATGCCATATCGCGATGAAGCGACCGGTGCCGAAGATAATCGCGTCTTCAACTTGTATGCCTATACGTTCGTTCTGAACAACGCGAAAACAGTCCAAAGCCTGACCTTGCCGGCGAAACCATCCACTGGCGGAGTGGTTGTCTTTGCCGCCACGTTGACTTCGCAGAATCTCGGAACGCAGGTCAGTATTTCGAGCGCCGTCAACATCGCCGGGCTTTTCAACTACGGCGTGACCTTTGAGGGAACAGGCGATATCGATGGGCCCGGCACCGAAGATGCCTGTACGCTTAAGAATGGCTGCACGGACGCCTTCTGGTCGGGATTGCCCAGCGGATCGGGATCGGGAGAGGGTTTAGGTTTGACCGCAACGACTTCGCCCACCCTCACGGTGAAAGGGCTAGTGTTCAATCTGCTCAATGTGAACACCGCCAACTGCGGGCCCTCCGGCGGCTCGCTGCCGGTGTGCATCAACGACATCATCCAATTGCCAAGCGCACCGGGCGTCACCATCGACTTGCCCGCCAACCAGCAGAATGCATATACAACGCTGAGCATGTTGGGCACCGGCGTGCAGGGCCCTCATACCGGGACGGTCACGGTGAATTACACAACCGGCTCGCCGAGTACTTTCAACCAGACGTTCAGCGACTGGTGCAACTTCGGAAACAATCCGAACGAGAGCGTCGCCGTGGGAGGGATGTACCGCATCAACAGCGACGGCACGCTCAACACGCAGGCCACCTGCAATCTTTATGCGTACACGTATGCCCTTGATTCTTCGCGAGCGGTGAGCAGCATAGCACTCGCAAATACGGACGGCACGACGTACACCTTCGCGGCCGCGCTCACGTTGTCCGGAAACAGCTCCACCGGTCCGGGCTTCGCGCTGTCCGGAACGGCAGTTTCCATCGTGCAAGGAAATAGCGGGACTTCGACCATCTCTTCCACTGTCAGCGGAGGCTTCAACTCCGCGGTGGCACTGAGCGCAACCGGCCAGCCTTCTGGCGTCACTGTTAGTTTCAATCCAACCTCGATCGCGGCTCCTGGTTCCGGCACCTCGACGATGACGGTCAACGTCGGGTCGAGCGTCGCGACGGGAGCTTATCCCATCACGGTGACTGGCACGGGCGGCGGCTTGACCGAAACCACAACTGTCACGCTCACGGTCACCGGACCGCCCAGCTTCTCTTTGTCGTCATCTGCGAGCTCGGTGAATGTGGCCGCAGGAGCCAGCAACACGGAGACAATCACGGTGAATCCGGCGAATGGATTCGACAGCGATGTGACGCTGGCAGTTACGTCGACATTGCCCACCGGAGTTACGGCAGCGTTCAGCCCGAACCCTGCGATTACGAGCAGTACGCTTACTTTGACGGCAAGCAGTTCGGCGGCCATCGGCTCAGTGGCGGTGACAGTCGCCGGCACATCGGGAAGTTTGAACGAGACGACGACATTTACTCTCAACGTAACCGGCAGCTTCTCACTCGGAGCCACTCCTGCAAGCGGCTCGGTCACAGCGGGAAACTCGCTGACCTCAACCATTGCCGTAACTCCGAGCAGCGGTTATTCGGGGACGGTCACGTTGACGTGCAGCATCTCGCCGACGGTGAGCGGAACGACTGCGCCAACATGCTCGTTCGGCGGCACCAGCCCATTGACCATTACGAACGGCGCTCCAGCGACTGCAACCCTGACCTTTACCACGACCGGGCCCTCGCCGATGCTCGTGCGCACGGCATCCTCCGGCGATCGGAGTGCATTGTCGCCAAGCGATCGATCTTCCGTTGCGAATGTGCTGTACGGAGTGATCTGGATGCCGGTTTCCGGATTAGCCGTGATCGGCTTTACACTCAGCGGGCGAAGTGCTACGCGAAAGCGGGGTTTGTCCACGTTGCTGATGCTGTGGCTGCTAATAAGCGGGATGGTGCTTCTGCCTTCATGCGGAAGCGGCAGTGGCGGTTCCACGCCACCGGGCTGCTCATCAGCGCCAAGCACTCCAACGGCACTGGGGGCGAGCGGTACTAGTTCCACTGGAACAACTCTGAACTGGACGGCTTCCAGCGCGACTTCGCCATGCACGGTGACCGGCTACGCGATCTATCAGAACGGCACGCAGATCGCCACGACCATGAATACCACATATGCCGTGACGGGATTGACGAGCGGCAACCAGTATAGTTTCACGGTTGCAGCGACGGATTCCAACGGAGCGTCGGCACAGAGTTCAGCAGTAACGGTCAGTACGGGAACTGAGGCGCAAACTTATACACTAACCATCACCGGCACCGGCAGCGGAAATGCAGTGCAAATTGGAACTCCGTCTACGGTGAGCGTGACGGTCACACAATAAACGGATCATCGTTGTAAGGAGCATCGAACATTACCCGAACGTTGGAGAAATTCAGCGGTTCGCTTTTGCTGATCGCAATCCTTTGCTGGTCGGGTTGCGGCGGAGGCTCGTCGTCACAGCAGAGCCCCGGCTTTAACCTCACAGCCTCGCCCAGTTCGGTGAGCATTGCGCAGGGGACAAGCGGTACGAGCACGATTACGTTGAATCCCCTGAACGGTTTCAGTGGCAGCGTTACCCTCGCCGTTACATCTACGCTGCCGAGCGGAGTCACCGCGACCTTCGGCACAAGCCCAACAACTTCGACCAGCACACTGACTCTCACTGTCGGCAACTCGGCGACGACGGGCGGTCCGACGACTGTGATGGTGACGGGCACATCGGGGAGCCTTGCTGCAACTGCAACCGTGAGCCTCACAATCACCGCGGCGAACACAACGGTCACGGTTTCTCCACCTTCGGCCGCGGTAGTGGTAAGCACACAGACGCAGGCATTCACCGCGAATGTGACCGGTAACAGTAACACGCAGGTCAATTGGAGTGTCGATGGAGTCGCCGGCGGAAACACGACCGTAGGGACAATCAGCGCCAGCGGGCTTTACTCTCCGCCGGCGACGGCCGGCACTCACACCGTGACTGCAACCAGCGTGGCGGTACCCTCGTCTTCCGGTATCGCCAGCATTGCGGTCACCGATTTGGCCGGCGTATTGACGCATCACAACGATCTCTCGCGCGATGGCGTGAATTCGCAGGAGTATGCGCTCACTCCGCAGACCGTAAACACCACAAACTTTGGCAAGCTGTTCTCCTGCCCGGTCGATGGCGCGATTTACACTCAGCCGTTGTGGGTTCCGAGTTTCAGCATCGCTGGCGGCGTTCATAACATAATCCTCGTCGCAACGCAGCATGACAGCGTTTACGCCTTCGACGCGGATGCGAGTCCGTGCGTTTTCTACTGGCAGGTAAACCTACTGGACGCAGCGCATGGCGGTGCCTCCGGCGAGTCGTCAATCACCTGGTCGGACGTGGGCTACTGCTACGGCGATATTTATCCGGAGGTCGGCGTGACCGGCACACCCGTCATTGATCCGACAACCAACACGCTGTATCTGGTCAGCGCGTCCGTGGTGAGCAGCACAGTATCGGGAAGTTGTCCGGCTTCTCAGGGCACCTTCTACCAGCGACTGCATGCGCTCGATCTGGCGACAGGAAATGAAAAGTTCAGCGCTCCGGTTGAGATTGCGGCGTCAGTTGCCGGAACCGGCGACGGAGGCAGCCAGGTCGTATTCAATCCTCAGATGGAGAATCAGCGACTGGGCCTCGCCTTCGCCAACGGCACCGTATATGTAGGATGGTCGGCGCACGAAGACGCGAGTCCGTGGCATGGCTGGCTGATGGGGTATAGCGTTGTAAATGGTGGGTTGCAGCAGGTTGCAGTCCTCACCAGCACTCCGAACTCGCAGGCGGGAGGGATCTGGGCCTCCGGCGGCGCGCCGGCCGTGGATGCAAACGGAAATGTCTACGTCTCCACCGGAAACGGTGAGTTCGATGAGCTTCCGCCACCACCGGAAAATGATTACGGAGACAGCGTGCTGCAACTCGCTTCAGCCCAGGGAAGCACGTCGAACGGCACCGGGCTGAACATCGCAGACTATTTCACGCCCGAAGATCAATACTGTCTGAGCGGCGGAGACGTCGACTTGGGTTCCGGAGCACCCATGATTCTGCCCGATCAAACTTCGGGCCCAGTGCCGCATCTGCTGGTGCAGATCGGCAAAGATGGCAATGTCTACCTTGTTAATCGCGACAATATGGGCAACTACCAGGCCCCGCCGAACAGCACATCATGTCCTCAGCCGGATGTAAACAGTCAGATCGTGCAAACATTCCAGGGATCGCCCTCGGGTTTCTACGGCACGCCTGCGTTTTGGCAGAATAGTCTGTACTTTGCCGGCAGCGTGGATGGCGGTGGGGGAGATTACGTGAAGCAGTTCTCCTTCGACGCGGCAACGGGTCAGTTCAACTCCAACTGGGCGTCGCAGTCGCTGCACTATTTCAACTTTCCTGGGGTTACGCCTTCGATTTCGGCGCAGGGAACGTCTAACGGAATCGTGTGGGCGTTGGACGAGAGCGCCTATGGTTACGCTAATCAGAACGCTGGCGTCAACTGCTTCAGCGCTCCACAGACGCCGCCGTCCGCGTGTTTTGGGCCGGCCATTCTATTCGCCTACGACGCGACCAGCTTGAACGACCTATGGGACAGTACCATGGCTGCGAACAATCGCGACCAGGCCGGCAATGCCGTCAAATTTGTTCCTCCGACCGTCGCCAACGGAAAGGTCTACGTCAGTACACGCACCGAAGTGGATGTGTATGGACTTTTGCCCTAGTTGCGACTCAGCGTTTCTGCACCGTTGGAGTTTTCGTTATCGCGAAGGAGCATTCATGGGTAGATTTTTTATTCCGCTTCTGTTGGCCGCGCTGTTAATTTCCCCTGCCCTTGCCCAAACTCAGGACAAGCCCGATCTGAGCCAGCAGCCCACTCTCTACGTTGTGGGATACGCGCATCTCGATACCGAGTGGCGATGGGAGTATCCGCAGGTCATCGACGAATACATTCGCAAGACCATGGAAGATAATTTCAAGCTGTTCGAGAAATATCCTCACTACGTTTTTAATTTCAGCGGAGCCAATCGTTACCGTTTCATGAAAGAGTATTTCCCCGCGGACTTCGCCAGGCTGAAGACTTATGTTCACGAGGGCCGATGGTTTCCGGCGGGATCGTCGATGGAAGAAGGCGACGTCAACACGCCCAGCGCCGAAGCCATCATTCGACAGGTTCTGTACGGCAATGAATGGTTCCGCAAAGAGTTTGGCGTGGCCAGCGCCGAATACATGCTGCCCGATTGCTTCGGATTTCCCGCATCCTTACCAACAGTTCTCGCGCATTCCGGCGTAAAGGGATTCTCCACCCAGAAGCTGGTTTGGGGCTCGTCTGCTTCGGCCGGAGGACGCGAGTCGATCGAGAAAACGCCGGAAGGCACGCCGTTCAACGTGGGCGTGTGGGTCGGACCCGATGGAGAAAGTGTGCTGGCCGGGTTGAACCCGGGCAGCTACAGCGCGGGCATTGAGACGGATCTGACGAAACCACTGCCCCCGCTGCCTCCGAATCCCGCCTTCGATGATCTGCAGAAGAGAATCGGCGAACTGCAGCGCAAACTGCAGCAAAGCGGCGACGAACCCGATTCCAGTCAGGTTCAGGAATTTGTTGGGCTGCGCAGCGAACAGAACGCGCTCAGGCGATCCGAACACGATCGAGAGTTCGAGCGGTATCAGCACGACTGGGCGGCGCGCGTGATGCAGAACGGAAAAGTCAGCGGTGTCTTTACCGATTACCACTACTACGGCACCGGCGATGTTGGAGGAACTCCCGACGAAGAGTCGGTGAAGCGGCTGGAAGCCATCGTCACGAAGGGAACGGTCGACATGCCGCCCGCCGACGAATTCTTTTTTCGCGGAGAAAAGCATCCCGCGTGGCCCGTTATCAAAGTCGGCGACGGCCCGATTCACGTGATCTCGTCGAAAGCGGATCAGATGTTTCTCGACATCACTCCGGCTGAAGCGGCGGGGCTCCCGCGCTATACGGGCGAGATGGAGCTCACCAACCACTCCGCTGGTTCGCTGACTTCCGAGGCGTACCAGAAGCGCTGGCTCAGAAAAGAAGAACTGCTGGCCGACGCCGCAGAAAAAGCCTCGATCACAGCTGAGTGGCTGGGCGCTCGTCCGTATCCTCTCGAGCGCCTTAACGACGCCTGGACGCTCGTCATGGGCGGGCACTTTCACGACATCGCCGCCGGTACGGCCACCCCGAAATCCTACGAATTCGCCTGGAACGACGACGTGATCGCCATGAATCAGTTCGCGGGCGTGCTCACCAGCGCGACCGAAGGCGTCGCCGCCGCGCTCGATACGCAAGTCAAAGGGACGCCGCTCGTAATTTTCAATCCGCTGAACCTCAGCCGTGAAGACTTGGTGGAAGCGCACGTCAACTTCCCAGGCGGCGAGCCCAAAGCCGTGCTGGTCACCGATTCCGCCGGCAAGGCGATTCCAGCGCAAATTTCAGGAGGCAAAATAATTTTCTCGGCGCACGTGCCATCGGTGGGCTATGCAGTTTACGACGTGCAGCCGGTTGCCGAATCCTCGCAGCCGGCCGAGCGATCATCTTCCTCTTTGCGCGTTTCAAAAGATGAAATGGAGAACCAGTATTACCGCGTCAAGCTGAACGCTGCCGGCGATGTTGCCAGCATTTTCGATAAACAGGTCGGCAGGGAACTGCTCTCCGCGCCCGCGCGCCTCGCCATTTCCTACGACAATCCGGAAGAGTGGCCGGCCTGGAATATGGATTGGGATCAGGAGCAGGCCGCTCCCAAAGAATACGTCTCGGGACCCGTGCAGATTCGCATCGTCGAGCAGGGCCCGGTGCGGGTCGCGCTCGAGGTAACGCGCGAAACGGCCGGGTCTCGCTTCGTTCAGACCATCAGCCTGGCCGCGGGCGATGCCGGAAAGCGCGTGGAGTTCGGCAACGTGATCGACTGGAACACGCGCGAGTCGAATCTCAAGGCCACGTTTCCACTTACCGCGTTCAACCATGTTGCCACCTACAACTGGGATATCGGCACCATCGAGCGGGCCACCGCCGAGCCGCGCAAATTTGAAGTTCCTTCGCATCAGTGGATCGACTTGACCGATGCCAGCGGCGAGTTTGGTGCAACCGTTCTCACCGATTGCAAGAACGGATCGGACAAGCCGACCGACAACACAATTCGTCTGACGCTGATTCGCACGCCCGGAACGGCGGGGGGCTACGCCGACCAGGGCACGCAGGATATCGGTCATCACGAATTCACCTATGGTCTCGCGGGCCACGCGGACAGCTGGCGCGAGTCGCAAACTGATTGGCAGGCGCAGCGTCTGAACGCTCCGCTGATCGCGTTTGAGACTTCAAAGCATGCAGGACCACTTGGCAAGGTATTTTCGTTGGTGAAAGTCAACAATCCGCGCGTCCGCATTCTGGCCCTGAAGAAAGCCGAACAAAGCGACGAAATCATCGTGCGCATGGTGGAACTGGTGGGAAAGCCTCAGCAGGATGTGCATCTCTCCTTCTCCGCGCCGATTGTCGAGGCGCGCGAAGTCAACGGCCAGGAGCAGCCTATCGGCGCCGCAACTCTCGCTGGCGGATCGCTCGTGACGTCGTTCGGTGCTTACCAGCCGCGAACATTTGCCCTGCGACTCGCCGCATCTTCTGCCAAAATTCTGCCGGTTCGTTCGACGCCGGTTGCTCTCCACTATGACATCGCGGCTGCCAGCAACGATGGAGACCATTCCGTAGCGGGATTCGACGGCCATGGCAACTCGTTGCCAGCCGAAATGCTGCCCGAGCAAATCAACTTCAACGACGTAAAGTTTCGACTCGCACACGCACAGACCGGGGTGCCAAATGCAATCGCCGCGAAGGGACAAACCATCGATCTTCCCTCTGGCACATACAATCGCGCATACATTCTGGCCGCGTCCGCTGCGGGAGATCAGAAGGCAGACTTCACCGTCGCCTCGAAAAAGACGGAACTCAACATTCAGGATTGGGGTGGTTTTATAGGTCAGTGGGATGATCGCCTGTGGAGTGCCACGGATACTTCGCACGATGATTATGGCGACATGATCGGTTTGAAGCCCGGCTATATCAAGCGTGCCCATCTCGCATGGTACGCCAGCCATCACCATGATGCAGCGGGCAAGAACGTAGCCTATCGCTACTGTTATTTATTTGCCTACGTGATCGATCTGCCTGCTGACGCCAGAGCGCTGACTCTGCCCGACAACGAGAAGATTCGCATCCTCGCAATTTCGGTTGCGGATGAGAATCCCAAAACCGTCCCGGCTCAGCCGCTGTACGACGTCTTGCCCTCGCCCACCGCGGGCGCGAGCGATTTCACCATCAGCGCAGCCGCGGCCAATGTTTCTGTCGCCCAGGGAAAAACAGCGTCCACGCGCGTGCTCGTCATGCCCAGAGGCAGCTTCGGCGGAGCCGTCAACCTGACGGCATCCGGCATGCCGGAAGGAGTTACTGCTTCTTTCAACCCTGCCGCGACAGCGGGTTCGAGCACGATGACGCTGACCGCAAGCAGTTCCGCGGTTCCCACGACTGCCACCGTAACAATTACTGGGACGGCTGGAAGTGTTTCGCACTCAGCGACAACTTCCCTGACCGTCGCTCCTATTTTGCAGGGGACTCTGCCGGTCGATCTTTCCTCCGCCTACAACCTAACCGGCATCTACAATGACGGCACTACGTTTGCCCCTGCCGCCAGCCTTGATGAAGACGGCTTCTCGTTCTCAGAACAGCTTCTCGGCACTGAGCAGATCGGCGACGGCGTCGTCTTCAAACTCGGGCCGCCCAACACGCCAGACGTTGTCACGGGGAAAACCGTCAATCTGCCGGCCGGCAAGTTCTCGAGCCTAAAGCTTCTTGCCGTCGGCGTGAACGGCAATCAGGAATCGCAGACCTTCGTCGTTACCTACGAAGATGGAACGTCCTCTACGTTCACGCAGAGTCTGAGCGACTGGGCTGTTCCGCATAAGTTCGACGGCGAATCGATCGCATTCAGCATGCCCTATCGCCTCACCGCCGACGGCTCAAAAGACTCGCGCAACTTCTATATGTTCGCGTATACGTTTGCGCTCGATAGTAACAAGGTGGTACGCACCCTCAGCCTGCCCAGCAACCGGTATGTGCTGATTTTCGCGATGACACTGATTCCGGCC
>JASHOT010000336.1 GCA_030040965.1 Candidatus Sulfotelmatobacter sp.
CCAAGCTATTTCGAAGTGGTGGATGTGGAAGTCGACGAGGTCGCCTTCGACATCATGCCGATGCCGAGCCCTCCGATCGCACCGGCCAAAATGCCGATGATGGCAAGAAAAGCGATGCTGTCGAATATGGAATCTCTGCGGCTCATGGGGAACCCTTTCCGACGGTGGCCTATGTGATTGAACCACATCTCGGGATAAAAGTCGCCGGAAAACCTGCGCCGCGCCCGAGATCTGCACTTTCCACGCAAACGCCTGCGCATGCCGGCGTTGTCGGAATCGAGTTCTCTCCTGTAAAATAAAGACTTACACTGAGCAGCTGAGAGGAATCTGGATTCGTCATGGCACAACAATGTGATATCTGCGGCAAGAAGCCGCAAGCGGGAAATCGCATCAGTCACGCCCACAACGTGACCAAGCGCCGCTGGAACATCAATCTTCGCCCGGTGCACGCCAAGGTCAACGGCCAGGGCAAGCGCATCCGCGTCTGCACTTCCTGCCTGCGCAGCGGCAAAGTCGTGAAGGCATAGGTTCCCGCAACACCCGTAAGCCAACATTGGGAAGCTGGGATTCGCGCTCAGGGAAACGTCCGCGTTCTAAGGTTGTGTCGGCGGCTGCGCCGGCGTGATGGCCAGCAACTGCACGTCGAAAATCAGCGTGGCATTGGGCGGGATGATGGTTTTGTAACCCGTCTCGCCGTACGCCAGTTCAGGCGGAATTCGTAATTGCCGCTTCCCGCCGGCTTTCATTCCGGCTACGCCTTCATCCCATCCCTTGATCACTTCGCCCTTGCCCAGGGTGAAGTCGTACGGTTGATGGGCGTCGACGGAGCTATCGAACTTTTTGCCATCGGTAAACCACCCCGTGTAGTGGACTTTGACGTGATCTCCGGTCTTGGCGAACGGGCCCAGACCTTCTTTGATATCCCAGTATTGCAGCCCGGATTCCGTCTTGACGCCGTCGCCGGTCACTTGGGTCGGGGATTTCGTGCTCGAGGCAGGCCCTACCACCTGGACTTTCGGTTTCTGGGTTGCGCTTTGCGCATTCAAAGAAACAACCGTCAGAAGAAGAACTGCAAAGATGGCGATTTTCGGTTTCATCGCGGCCCCTCCGGATGCGCATTTACGCCAGCGCCATTACGTCAATTTCAACCAGCACGTCTTTCGGAAGGCGAGCCACTTCGACGGTTGATCGGGCTGGGGGCGTCGAACTGAAATATTTTCCGTAGACGGCGTTCATGGCAGCGAAGTCGTTCATATTCTTGAGAAACACGGTTGAGCGCACGACCTTGCCGAGTCCGCTACCCGCCGCTTCCAGAATTTCGGAAAGGTTGCGCAGGACGCGATCGGTTTGCGCCGCTACATCTCCGGCGACGACCTGCTGATTGGCCGGATCAATCGCCACTTGACCCGAGACAAATACGAATCCGTTGGCCTTGATCGCCTGCGAGTAAGGCCCAATCGCTTGGGGAGCGTCTTTGGTGGAAATCACTTCGCGCATGATTAGTATCCAGTTGTCAGTACCCAGAAAAAAACGAAACCACAGAGGGCACAGAGTATCACAGAGAGCATCAGAACTCGTTGTTCCGGCAAGTGGCGGAAGCAGGGAGTATGCCCAGGCCCTGAAACCATTTCCATCCCTGGCCTCAGCCCTTACAATCTCACTGTGAACATAAGCCGCGATGCAAGAGGCTGGGCCCTGCCGCTGATCTTGTCGCTCTACTGTGCTGCGGCTCAAACCGCGGTCACTCCTCATCTGTCGCACCAGGAGTTCACCCGACGCCTGGTTGCTGCCGCACTCGAGCGCACACATCATTCAGTCCGCTACGTTTCCGCTTACGTTCGCATTCCTTACCCGGGTGGAGATGTTCCCGCAGATACCGGCGTCTGCACTGACGAGATCATCCGCGCCTATCGGGCGGTTGGGGTTGACCTGCAAAAAGAAGTTCGCGAAGACATGCTGCAGAATTTCAGTGCCTATCCAAATAAACGGCGCTGGATGCTCGCTCATCCGGATTCGAACATTGACCATCGCCGCGTGCCCAACCTGATGGTGTTTTTCGCGCGAAAAGGAGAATCGCTGCCCATCACGAATCGCGGTGCGGATTACGCTCCGGGCGATCTGGTCGCCTGGGACCTCGGAGGGAATGTGCCGCACATCGGCATTGTTGTCGATCAAGAGTCGCCCGAGAGCGGGCGGTGCATGATTGTTCACAACATCGGCGAGGGGCCAAAAATGGAAGACGTGCTGTTCAATTGGAGGATCACCGGCCACTATGGCTACTTCGGCCCAGGCAACTGACTCCTAGCACGTGCGCAAAAAAAGCAGGTTCCTCACCCGCGCTACGCGCGCGTTCGGAATGACAGCGATTTGAAGACGGTGTGCAAACTGGCCTACAGCCAAATGTGGCTCACTTCTGCACCGACAATCCTTTGTTCGATTTCGGTGGCGCGGTTTTGTATTCCTCTGACTTGCCGCGGGGAATGCTCAGCGTTTTCCAATCACTCGATCGCAGGTGCTTGGCCAGAAACACGATCTGTCCGGTGTGCTGCGCATAATGGGCAATCTGGCGATTGATGGCTTGCAGCACGGTGTGCGGCTCGTTGCGAACCGTCACCGTGCGCATGACGTCTTCGGGCTTGAGCGACTCGACCGTATCTAGAACCGTGGCCCATCCGTCTTCCCACCACTTCATTATGTCGGCGCGGGTGGTGTTGGGAGTGATCTCAAATTCGCGGTCGCGGAAGCGATCTGGTTTTTCTCCATCGCTGGTTAAGAAATCGATAAAGCGCGAGCGCATGTTGCCGGCAAGATGCTTGACCAGGATCGCGACCGAATTCGACTCCGGATCGATGGTGACGAAAAAATCTTCGTCGCGTAGTTGCGCCATCGCGGCCTCGCCCATGCGTTTGTGCCCGCGAAATTGACGGCGGGCCTCTTCGAGATAGTGCGATGCGACGTCCGTCATGTTTTTCACCTGTAGCTTAGATGCCCGGCGTGCCCGGCGGAACTAGCGGATAGGGCCCCATTGGGGTTGCCGGCTGCATATCGAGTTCCAGTTCGAATCCGCCAACTAATTTTGCGAACAGGTTATACAGTAGCGCGCTGATAGCGCCCATGATGAATCCCATGATGCCGTAGAGAACCGGAGCGAGAATCGCGAGCGCGATGCCGACGGCTCCGGCGAGCGGATTGTTACCTTTATCGGCAAATGCACCTAGAAATCCCGCAAGAAGAAAGAAAGGTACGAGGAGCAAACCCAGGCATCCGTAGACCAAGCCTGCGATTTTGGCCACCGATATGACGCCGATCGATCGGACTACGTGTTTCATACGTTGTCGCGGCTTGCCTGGCGCCAGCCACCGCCGCCCGGAGTTTCAATTCTAATTCGTTCGCCTGTGCGCAGACGTGTGCTGAACTTGCCGGGCATCTCGTCGATTGAACCATTCTCGCGAACGATAAATACCTTGCCAGGTGCGCCGTCCGCGCCGCCAGCGAGGCCCCATGGCCCGCGCGAACGTCGATCAGCAAGCAAGGTCACTTCGCAATCCGTGAGCACTTCAATCTCGCGCACAATGCCATCGCCGCCGCGATACTTGCCGGCTCCGCCGCTGCCGCGACGCAGCGAATATTCGCGAACTCGCAGCGAATACGCATACTCCAGCGCCTCGGCGGGCGTATTCAGAGAATTGGTCATGTGCGTGTGCACACCGGACACGCCATGCTTGCCAGGCCGCGCGCCCATGCCGCCCGCGATGGTCTCGTAATAGGTGAAGGGTTCGCCGGTGCGGGAATCGATACCGCCGATGGTGAGATTGTTCATGGTGCCCGAGGCCGCTGCCGGGATGCGATCGGGAACCGCTTGTGCCAGCGCATGCAGAACAACATCCACGATGCGCTGGGATGTTTCAACGTTTCCGCCCGCCACGGCTGCCGGCGGGCGCGCATTCACAATCGTTCCCTGCGGCGCGATGACCTCGATCAGCCTCATCAACCCGGCGGTCGCGGGAACATCTTCGGACAGCAGGCAGCGGAAAACGTAGAAGCAGGCGGACCAGGTAATCGCCGCGACGGCATTGATGCTGCCCTCCACCTGCGGATCGCTTCCGGTGAAGTCTACTGTCACCATGGAGCGCGATTGTGCCTTACCTTTTGCTGCGATGTTGTGGGCCGCAATGCTCTTTGTTCCAAAACTTTTTGTTCCGGCAGACTTTGTTCCCACAAGCAGCGTGACTGCGATCTTCACCGGCCGGTCGCTGATGCCGTCGTTATCCATGAAATCTTCCGCCTGATATTTTCCCGGTGGCACGTCTTTCAGGAAAGAACGCATCAACTCTTCCGAATAGTCGAGCAGTTCGCTGGCCGCGCGCTGGGTTCGCTTCAATCCGTAACGCGCGCAAACTTCCCGCAAGCGCTCCGCGCCGGTATGGCAGGCGGCAATCTGGGCTCCCAAATCGCCTTCCCGCTCTTCCGGGGTCCGGACATTATTCAGCAGCATCGCAAGGACATCGCGGTCCATCACGCCGTTGCGCATGAGTTTGACTGGCGGAATGCGCACTCCTTCCTGGTAGATTTCGCGGCAAAGTCCCATGGATCCGGCATAAGCTCCGCCGACGTCGGCGTGATGCGCCCGGGAGGCTACATAGAAATCAGGCCGAGTGCCTGACTCTCGCGCGCGAGGGCGCGCGCGCCACACAGATACTGGAGCAACCAGCGTGATATCGGGCAAATGTGTGCCGCCGCGGAATGGATCGTTGAGCATCACCACATCGCCGGGCTCCATCGCGCCGGAATCGATCGCGGCGCGCACCGACATGGGCATTGATCCAAGATGCACCGGCATGTGGTCGCCCATGGCGATCACATCGCCCGCCGCGTCGAAAACGGCGCAGGAATAATCGCGCCGCTCTTTGATGTTGGGTGAGAAGGCCGTGCGCCGCAGTGCCGCGCCCATCTCCTCGGCAATCGAGTGAAAGAGATTTTTGAAGATTTCGAGCTCGACCGGATCACGCACCATGACGCGCAGTGTACTACGCTGGCCGTTCAGCGTTAGTCGTTCGTCGCTGGTCGTTGGGCGTCGGTCTTCGGTTCTGTCGCCCTTAGTCGTCGTTGGTCTTCGTTTCGTCGTTCGCGGGGATCCTTGTTTGGGCCGACGACAGACGACTGACGACCAACCATGGTTTTTAACTGCAGAATTCTGTTGACACTGTCGGCGATTGTGCCGCAATATCTTGGGTTATAGAGACGCCCCACACTATGCGTGGGGTTAGCTCTTCGAATTCGGGCCCAAGTTCAAAATCCTTTCAAGGGAAATCGTTCACGGAGGAACCTTCATGGCAACGAAGAAGAAAGCCAAAAAGAAGAAACACTAACCGTCGGGCGAGGACGATACCTCGCAACAACCGCGAATTTCACTGGCCTCTCCGGAGAAGCACCTCCAGAGAGGCTTTTCCGTTTCTAGTGCCGAGTCCCGCGCCCTGAGTCGCGAGCAAAGAGCTGATTCTTGCAGGGGTTTCGTAGTTCATCACTTCTCGCAAAAACTCTGCGACCAATTTCCACGGCTGTGTCACAATAGGCAGCATTGGACCGCGTTTCGAGAATGGCTGCGCGAAAAAAAAGCGTGACGAAGCACAAGGCGGATGAGGTTCTCATCCCCGACAAGCTTTATTTCCGCATTGGAGAAGTTGCCAGTCTGTGCCATCTTCCGGCCTACGTGCTGCGCTTCTGGGAATCAGAGTTTCCGCTGCTCAAACCGGTGAAAAGCGGAACCGGGCAGCGCATGTATCGCCGCCGCGATGTGGAGAGCGTGCTGCGCATCAAGCAACTCTTGTATGAACAGGGATTCACCATCGCGGGGGCGCGGCAGCACATGCGGGCGGAAAGCAAATCGGATAAGACGCAGACCGCGATTCCATTTCCTACCCCAGCGACTCCGGCGGAGATTCAGCACATTCGTCAGGGGCTGCGCGAAATTCTGAACCTGCTCTCGGCACGCAAGACGGGATGAACGACTCCGCAATGGGCACGATGCAATGAGCGAAGACCTCGCTCGCGTTCGCGAACTTCTCAACAAGGCTCCATTTTGGTTTGTTGCCGGGTTCGCCGCTGTTGCTTTTTACGCGTCGATTCTCTTGCACATCGCTTTTCTGCCACTGAGCTTCCTCTACGCGTTGCTTCTGCGACCGATGGTTTGGATGGAATGGGAGAAGCGAGGCAAGGATGTGCTCCTCGTTCACACGGACGGGAAACATTCCGAGCAGTGGATGGCACGTCTCTCGCCGCTGATTGGCGACCGCGCCGTTGTGCTTGATTACAGCCAGGAGAGGCAATGGGATGGCTGGTCGCTCGCAGCGCAACTCATTCGAGTGTTCGGGCCGATGACGCCAGGAGCGTTGCCCGAGCACTCTCTTCCCGTGGCGATTGTGTTCCAACGGCTTCAACCACCGAGGAGATTCTTCTTCGGGCGGCGTTCGAAAAATTGCGAGAAAACATTCGAGCGGCTGCGCGCGGCGCTGGCCGGGATCGATAACAACGCGGCGGAAAAGGTTCTGACTTGAGGATTGGCTACGGCTTTGATTCGCACGAATTTCGCCCCGGCATTCCGCTGAAGATTGGCGGCGTGGCGCTGGCGCACGACCAGGGCCTCGGCGGGCACTCCGACGGCGATGTTCTGCTACACGCCGTCACCGACGCGCTGCTGGGTGCCATTGCCGCACCCGACATTGGAACGCTGTTTCCCCCATCCGATCCGAAGTGGAAGGGCGCGGACTCCGTCATCTTTCTGCGCGAGGCGGTGAAACGCGTGCGCGACGCGGGATATGGCGTGGCTAACGTTGATGCAAGCCTGATCCTTGCCGCGCCGAAGATCGGCCCGCATTCAGTTGCAATTCGCTCGCGCGTGGCGGAATTACTGGGCGTAAGCGTGGACTGCGTGGGCCTGAAGGCGAAGACGCCGGAAGGATTGAATCTGGATCACGCGGCGATCGCGCACGCGGTCGTGCTGCTCGAGCAATCCCGCAAGGCGCGCAAGTCGACGAAAAAGAAGAAGTAGCACGCGCGTAGTCGCTGGCGGGTCGTGCTTTTGCGCTAGCGCTCTCTCGCGGCTTCGATCAACGCGCGGAAGATCGCGCGTGAGGCATGGTCGTCATCCACCGATCGCTCCGGGTGCCATTGCACGGCGATGACGAAATGATTCGGGTCGGTGCCTTCGAGCGCCTCGATGATGCCGTCGTCGGGGCAGCGGGCGACGATGCGGAGGCCGTCGCCGATAACATCGGCGGATTGATGATGGGAGGAATTGACTGGGATCACGCAGCCGGGCTGCGCCCGGCCGGACAGCCGAGGGCGGCTGTCCCCACATAAAACTTTCTCCAGTACGGAATCCGGCTCAATTTCCACCGTGTGTGCGACGGGAACTTTTTTCCCTGCTTCGTGATTGATTTTTCCCCGTGTTTCCTCGGGCAGAAAGTCTGGTATGTGCTGGATCAACGATCCCCTCCGATGCACATTGAGACTTTGCAGGCCGTAACAGATTCCCAGCACCGGCTTCGCTGAATCGTGGGCCTCTTGCAAAAGCAGATCATCCACGGCTTCGCGTCGGGCATCGGCCGAGGCGCTACGGGGCGAGAGAGCAGCGTGAAATCTTGCGGGATCCACGTCGGCATTGCTTCCCGGCAAGAGAACTCCATCACATCCGGCAATGATTTTTCTTACCTCCGCCGCACTTTGGTCAAGCGGAATGCGAATCGGCTCGCCTCCCGCCAGCGAAACCGCGCGCTCATACTGAGGGAGGGCGCGTTCGCCGTACTCGCGGTCGGTGGAGTGGGGCATGGGAATGGCGATGCGGGGCAACGGCATGCATCGATTGTATCCCGCTGCCGCGCCATGGTTCGCGGAGTCACTCGATTGCAGCGTCCAAGACTTTCAAAATCAGCTTGAGCGTTCGATCGATGACAGAGCCTTCCACTGCCGGTAGTGGCGGATTTCCATGATCAGGGAAAGGATCATAACGATGCTGCCGGCGACCAGCGCCACGGGAATCGCGATCAAGCGGTAGGCGACGCGCATGTCAGGATGTACGTGGCGCAGGGCGCCGAGGATTACCGTGCCGAGGATGGCGAAGAGCAGGCTGACGGCAAATGTGATGAGCGTGCAAAGAAAGGTCACGAGAGCCACGCGCACCGGGATGCCGTACCAACTGGGCGTGCGGGATTTCGCCTTGGCCGCCATGCGCATACGATAAACGATCTGGCTGCGGTTGTGGGCGGGGCC
This sequence comes from Candidatus Sulfotelmatobacter sp., assembly GCA_030040965.1. Taxonomy (GTDB): domain Bacteria; phylum Acidobacteriota; class Terriglobia; order Terriglobales; family Acidobacteriaceae; genus Sulfotelmatobacter. Next base: position 8,269 of record JASHOT010000336.1, read on the forward strand.
GGGTCAATAAACACTTGGTTTCCTCGCATCTCGTTTGCGCGCAATTCAGTCGTTGTCTGGATCGGTCGGTGGAGTTCTATCGTTTAAAAAATGCGCCGCGTCAAGAGGCGCATTGATCGTCTGAAACTGAAGCGGCGTCTGGCTGAAATTGAAACAGTCGGAGAGATCGTCGGCGGGGACGTCGGCGTAGCCGAGTTCCCCCAGGCCGTAGACCTCCTCGATAAATTTCAGGATGCTGCCAAAATCATGGTTTACGTGAGAGATATATGCCGCCCGCGCATAAGGCGAGATCACGATGAGAGGCACACGGAATCCATAAACGTAACCGCAGCCCCACTGTGCACAGTTTGAGAGCACCTGCGGCGGCGCGACATGATCGTACTCTCCTCCCCAATCGTCCCAGGTGACGATGATGGCGGTGTTCGCCCAATACGAGCTGCTGCCAACCGCGTTCACAATGGCTGCGACCCAGGAAGGTCCTCCGGTATTTCCGACGGTGCCCGGGTGATCGGAATTCGCGCCCGAGGGAATCACCCAGCTCACTGCCTGCAGCTGATTGTTGGTGATGTCGGTAAGAATGGGAGCAGGATTCGTCGGGCTGTAAAGAACGACATTGTTGGTCCAATCTGCGCCGACGCAGGCGGTAGCGTTGGGAGGGGTCGCATTCGGTCCGCAGATGTGCTGAATCGCATTGGGCGCCGTCCATATGGAAGTGGCGTTGGGCGCGTAGTAACGCCAGGAGACTCCCTTGGAGTCGAGTTCGTCGGTAATCGCGGCATGCTCGAAACAGGGATACATGGTGCTGGACTCGGCGCCGCTGGGATCGATCATCCAGACGTAGGATCCGGGAGCGGCAATGCATCCCGCACCACCGCTGCTGGGATTGGGGTTTTCCGCAGCGAACAGATTGCTCGATGCCGATGGCGCCGACGTTCCGGAGAGAATGAACTGATGCGCCGGGAAACTTGGACCCTCATTGGTCTGAAACATGCGATCGCCGAAGCTGTATTGCTCGGCCATCTGGAAATACGGGGCAACGTCGCTCGGATCGACGTAGATGAATTGCGCGTTCGGAGGTGGGCAGTTCGTCGTATTGTTCGCGCAGATGACGGGGATCTGGTCGGCGCCATCCATTTTGCCCCCGTCATACATCGCAACGAAGGCAGAATGAGCGTGGCTGAGATCGTAATCGATGCCCAGCGGGACCTGGGTCAGCGGAACCTGTTGGCCCGAAGAATTCACCCCGGTGTTCACGATATCGGCGCCATTGGAAATCAGCACCGGATCCTGAAAAAGGTTGTCGGGGGTGCGGTTCTCCTGCACGATGACGATTACGTGCTGGATCTTTCCCGAGGGAATGCCCGCACCGCTACCCGAACCGTTGGATGAGCTGCCTCCGCCGCAGGCATTGAGGCCGAGGAGCAAGAGAGAAGCAAGCGAGAGCAGAACCGCAAGACAGACCAAGGTGAATCGACACATGGCGATAGCTCCTTGGCGCGCAACGTCCTTGCATACTCAACCCCGCGCGCGTCAGTTTGACTCGCGGTGGAGTGAACTTTCTACCGGATTTTTCGACCGCCGGGCCGCAACCGGCCGCGAACCGCCCCGCCCGTATGTGTAGAATAGGGCTGGATGTCACAGGCGGCTCAAGCCATTACGCGCAGCCCGTCGGAAGTGGTCCGGCTTACGCCGGTATCGCAGGCGCCGAATGGGATCTGCTACGCGGCTGCGGGCGAAGTCGCCGTCAACTCGTTCGACCTGGAGCGCATGATCGCGGCCGTTCCGGCCAAGATCGCGAGCGCCCTCGAGCGCAAGGCCTACTACTTTGTCCCACTCACGGTGAGCCAGGGCGATGAGACCGTCATCGCCGACCGCTATGATGTCGCGCTGAGCGACAATGCTGTCTGCCATCGTAACCTGAATCTGGGCGACTCGCAGTGCGTATTTATTTCCACGCGTCTGATGGATGACAAGTTCTCAGTGGCCTTTGAGTTCTACATCAACGTAGGACATGCGCTGGTGGAGCGCGCCGGAGTTTCGCACGAGTTCAGCGATATGGTATGGGCGCAGGCCGAGGCTGGTGTACGCGGCGAAACCTCGCTTGACGCCTGGGAGTCGCGCAAGCTGGCAACGGCACACGGGCCCGATGCCGAGCGTTATAAGAACGAGTATCTGGAAGCGACTTTCTCCGACACGATTTCCATCTACCTGCTTTCGCTTTATCTTGACGTGGATTACTACGATCTGCGGGAGCGTGATTATCCGCTGCTGGCCCCATCGGCGCTGGCGGAGCGCTTGAGAAAGGTCGCCGAATTGTTTCCGCCGAGTGCGGGATTTGAGTTCGCCGTGCTCTACAAACGGCGGGGGTAGGCTGATCCGAGGATCCCACCGCGGAGGCGACGCCAAAGGCTTATCCAAAAACCGTCGCCCTTGAAATTGAAATCTGGCGGCTGGTCCGCCGCTCGAACGACTGAAGCCTCTGGATCGCTCAGCTTGTAGCGGACAACCACGATCTGAACTTTCAGGCTCGACACGGCATCCCACGCAATTTGTTCGTCGCTGAATTGCTGCGAGAGATAGCCCGAGTACCGGGTTCCCTCAACGACATACGAATAGCCAAGTTCGGCCAACGACCGGTCGCCCATAGTCTTAACGGTGACCGTTTCGACCCTGCCTCGAGCCGTCGGCCAATCGTTGCTGACCCTCGCCCGCAGTATCGCCGGAATACTCTTCAGGAAGAACCAGATCGCAATGAAGCCAGGGAAAAACGCGATCAACCATTCCCGGAGAATTTGATCACGAAGGTAGTGCAGCAGATGATGGAGCATACGAACGCTGGTCGTTCTGAACAGCAGTGCAGCATTCTCTCATTCCGCGGGTCTGAAATCCACAGATGGAGAGATCATCGTTCGCTTCTGCAGCATTCTCAGAATCCAGTAGCTGGCTGCAGCGGCGGCCAGATGTTTCAGCGTATGCCCACTGACAGCATGCCCGAGCGCCCGGAAAACCTGGCGATCGAATGTTTCCAGAATCTTGGCGAGAACATAGAAACCGACGACCACGGCAAAGTCATATCCTCGCGTGTATTTCGGGCGAATCAGAAGCATGAGCAGCAGCACGAGAATCGAGTAAACCTGCACCGCGGCGTAGAACCGCAGATCGCCATGCGCATGCAGTTCACTCGACTCCCATTGCACGACGCTGCCGATGCCGGCCGCCTGCAGCACCGGGAATAGCCACAGCCCGGCGCTAACGCTGATTCGTTCGGCAATCACGGCTGAAAGCAACGACATGAAAACGATCATGATGGGGATGCGATCCCATACGAGGCGGGCGTTATCGGGGGCGAGATGGTAGTAAGCCGAGCCGGCGGCCGTGAGGATCAGGCCGGCAAACATCACCAAATACGACCGCCGTTCCCGCGGATCTGCAAACCGGACAGAATTCGGCGTGAGCAGAACGATCAATCCCCATACACCGACGATGGCGAAGGGAAGGTTAGAGACGACATCCCCAAAGTTGGGGATGCCGAGCCACGAACGATGATCGGCAAAATTGTGATAGGAGAGCGGCTGCGGAATCGGCGGAAAGAGCAGCGCGATGAATGCGAGGGCAACGGCTACAAAGATCAGAAGCAGCGGTGCGCTGGAGCGGGGTAACAAGGGCAGAATTGTCGCAGGTCGCACGCAAAAATCAAATTCTTTTGCCGCGGATTGACGTGGATCTTAATGGACAAGTCAAAATCCCACTTCTGGCAAGACCGGCCAGAAGTGGGGCACCCGTCATGATAAGTGTTTTTACTTGCCGTTTGAAATCACGAAGTCGACCGTACTCACCTGGTTGCCGCTTACCGTGACCGATTTCTGCCACGTCTTCGCTTCGGAGAACAGCGGACGCTCAACGCTGCGTTCGGTCAGAACGTCGTAGGCGTGTTCCTTGCCGAGCAGGCCCCAGCCCTCATGCCAGGCGACGATCTGATAAGTTCCGGGCGGAACGTCGGTGAACTCGAAGCGTCCGCTCTCGTCGGTGACGGCGTAGTAGGGATGGTTGACAACGAACATTTCTGCATTCATCCAGACATGGCCGCCGTTGCAACGCAGGTTCACCAAACCGGCCGTAGGCATGGCGCGCGAGGTGACGCGGTCGGGAAACGGGAATGGCAGGTTAAAGCTGGCCGCGCCATCCATGTGAATGGTGTGGAGTGTTGCATCGGAGCTCTTCATCTCGAGCGTGCCATTTTCCGGAACCAGAAGAATGTGGGGTACGTAATGGCAGTGCCTCTGGTCAAGGTGGCGACGCTGTTCCGGCAGCGCTAAAGCCTTGCCCTGGCTGATGTTCTTGAGATAGACCACCGTGTTGGCCACGCCGCCCTGCGGGCCGATGATGAGGCGCTCCAAGTCAACGGTTTTCTTTCCGTCGGGATCGCAGATCTGAGGGTCTTTGGTGACCGGGAACTCCAGGTTATGAGGGGTTGGCCCCGACCATTTGACGGTGCCGGAGATCGTTCCCCCGTCGGTGACCGCGATGACTTTATATGCGTCCTGCGAGAAGGCCAAGGTGGACACGAATGCAAACTGCGCCAGGAAGAAGCAACGTGTTAAGAAACGGTACATATCCGTCCCCTTTTATGCCCTGGCGTCGTGACCTGTGCTTCGTCGCCGAGCATGAGATTCGGCCGCACACTGCGCCTGCACAGCCCGGCTTGCGGTCCGGCGAATGCTGGGCAGGGACCGGGAGCTCCCGGGACAGCACTCCTGAGCAGGTTCAAACTTACGGTTTCAATTGGGGGCCCTTCGGACTTTCATTGACGAAAAAAGGGCGAAGGTGTGATTGAAATCACAATTTAGGATGCTCTTATGAAGGTAAGCAGTCCAGATTACTGAGGTCACACGAGTGCCATGCCGAATTGGCTATGCCGGGTTGCCGAGCTGCCCGCCCGGCTGGTCGGACTTGAGAATTGTGGACAGATCCGATTTCGCTGGGGAGTAACGGACGATGATCATTCGGTCTTTCCAGCCCTCCACCTTCTCCTGAGCACGTTGCTCGGTGCGGGCTCGGAGCCGGTATTCCCCTGCAAAGTACTCCCCATTGACGATATAGGTGTAGGTAAGTTTCGCGGCCCAGGGGTGAAAGTATTGATCGCCACTGCGGCTCACTTGGGTCGAGCGGATTGTTCCTTAGGCTGACGGCCAGGAATGAGCGCTGCGGAACTTAAACCAAGTCCATGCGGCCGCGGCAACCGGAGCCAATAGCAGGATGAGATCCTTCGCGACGTTCAGCAAACCAAACGGGTCGAGGTGTCGCATGACGTGGCCCATCTTACCCCAGTGGTGAATGTGCAATCACGCCGAAAAGACTTGTTGCCGTCTTAAGACTGAGACTGCCGGATTTCGCGGATTGTAGCTTACCGACACCGACTTTCCTTTGAGCGCGTCAACATACAACCACGCTTTTTGCTCGTCGTTGAATGTCTCGGTGTGGTACCCGGAGTAGTAGGTGCCATCTAGCTGATACGAGTAGGCGAGCTGGGCAGTCGCTATTTCGTCTGCTCTGCTATACCGCCTGATGTGTCGCACGGTCGACACCTCGCCGCTCTCTATGATTGCTGGAGTCGTAGGCCAACTCCCCGAGCGGGCGCGCCGCCACCATTCCGGCCATTGCCTTATGGAAAGAAGCAGGCCGATGGCAAGGAGGATTAGCAGAACGGCGATGTTGTCCAGCAATCCGTGCAGCATTGGATCTTCCGCGCCCATTTTCTTACCTCAACTGGATATCCAAATCAAGCACCGGGACTTTACAATCATCCGTCCATGACTGTGAGCGTTCGATCCTTCGCCAAGATCAATCTGGGCCTGCACATTGGCGGGCCGCGGCGCGAGGATGGATTTCATGATCTGCTGACCGTCTATCAGACAATCGCCCTGCATGACGTAATTCGTGTGAGCGTGGCACGGGGAAGCGGAATTGAAATCAAGTGCGCCGATCCGCGTGTGCCGCGGGACGAGTCGAATACATGTTGGCGGATGGTTGAAAAGGTTCTTCAGTTCTTAGGGAAAAAAAACCGGGTGATCATTGAGATCGACAAGCGACTACCCGTGCAAGGCGGGCTCGGCGGGGCTTCCGCGAACGCTGTCGCGACCCTGTTGGGCCTGGAGCGGGCGCTGCGAAAAAGTCTGCCGGTAGCCGAGAAGTTGAAGATCGCGGCGGAGGTGGGATCCGATCTGCCGCTGTTTCTGGTTGGCGGAACAGTGCTGGGCGCAGGTCGGGGCGAACAAGTCTATCCGCTGCCGGATCTTCCCGCGACGGCATGCGTGGTGGTGACTCCCGACATTGGTGTGTCGACCCCGAAGGCATTTGCGGAGTGGGATCGATTGGGTGGCGCGGGCGCCCTCGCCCGCGAGACGTTGTTGGGCGAGGAACTTTCTGGCGCTTCCGCCGAGCTGAGCTCGGCACGGCCGGATCAGAGATCCGGCCCCACACAAGCAAACCCGAAATCCGCCGCACACGCGACCCCTGAATCCCCGACAAATCCAAAATCCTCAAGACAAGCAGATCCGAAATTGACGGTGAACAACAGCTTCGATAGAATGAATAAGCTTGGCCGCGGGTTGTCGGCGCGGCTGAGTGAGCTTTACTCCGGTGCTCCTTCGGATGTGGCGAGAAGGGGCCGGGCCGAGAATCCGCTTCTCGCGCTTGTCCGGGCTGGGATCGAGAACGACTTCGAGCAGGTCGTCTTTCCTGAGTATCCCAAGCTAGGTGAAGGTAAGCGCGCGCTTTTGCGTGCGGGCGCCCGGTATGCGTCGTTGTCGGGTTCTGGTTCGACGCTTTATGGTTTGTTTGCCTCGCGCGATGCGGCGGTGAAGGCAGCGGAGAGGCTTGGCAAGCAAGGATGGTCGGCGCAGGCCACGACGACCCTGACGCGAAGGGCGTACTGGTCGCGGCTTTTTGACTGACAGCCGGTTCAGCAGGAATTTTTGATTGTTGATTTTTGATTGTTGATTGACAATAGAACAGGTGGTTGAACTTGACGTTCAATCAACAATCATCAATCACAAATCAAACAATGAACCTACTGGGCCGTCGACTAATGGTAGGTCAAGTGCCTTTGGAGCACTTTGTCTAGGTTCGAATCCTAGCGGCCCAGCCAGAAAATCAGTTGGCAGTTGCCGGTACCCAGTTGCCAGAAAAACCGCTGACGACTGAGTGGCAATCGAAAAACGGTAAGAACTGAAGGCCAGGAGCCCAGAGAAACCATGGCTACTTTAGTCACGCCGACCGACAAGACGACCGAGAAAGTTGAAAAAAAGAGCCCACCCGTGACGGACGAGAAGCCCGAGCGCAAGCAACGTCAACGCGTGGACGAAAAATTCAAGATTTTCAGCGGCACGGCCAACGAGCAGTTGGCCGACGAGGTATGTCATTTCCTCGGCATGCCGCGGGGGTTGGCACAAGTCACTCGCTTTGCCGACGGCGAGTGCTACGTGCAGGTTCAGGAGAACGTGCGCGGCAGCGACGTGTTCGTGATGCAGCCCACGTGCCGGACTTCCAACAGCAGCGGGAAGTCGGCCAGCGTGGATGAACACTTGATGGAGTTGCTGCTGATGATCGACGCGCTCAAGCGCGCTTCGGCGCGGCGCATCACGGCCGTGATTCCATATTTCGGGTACGCCCGGCAGGATCGAAAAGATAAGCCGCGCAGCCCGATTTCGTCGAAGCTGGTGGCCGATCTGCTGACCACGGCCGGCGCGCATCGCGCGCTGATTGTGGATTTGCATACCCCGCAGTTGCAGGGATTTTTCAATATCCCGGTCGATCATCTGTTCGCATCGCCGGTGCTGGTGGATCACTTCCGCAAGCTGGCTTTGCCGAACTTGACGGTGGTTTCACCCGATGCGGGCGGCGTGGAGCGGGCGCGGTTTTTCGCGAAAAAAGTCGACGCCGCGCTGGCCATCGTCGACAAACGGCGCGTGGAGATGAACGTGGCCGAGATCATGCACGTGATCGGCGATGTGCATGGGCGAACGTGCCTGATCATCGACGACCTGATCGACACGGCTGGAACGCTGGTGAAAACGGCGGCAGCGCTGATCGAAAACGGAGCGACCCAGGTTTACGCCTGCGCTTCGCATGCGGTGTTGTCAGGGCCGGCGGTCACCAACATCACGAACTCGGTGATTAAGGAAGTGGTGGTTACCAATACGATTCCGCTGACGCCCGAGGCGGATGCCGCGCGCACAGAAAAGGGAGGAAAGATTTCCGTCCTCTCCATTGCGGGACTGATTGGCCGCGCCATTCAGGCCAATCACGAAGAGACTTCGGTGAGCAAGTTGTTTACGTAAGGTGGCAAGTGGGGGCGTCACCCCGAAGGCCCGCGTCTTCTTCAGCGGGACGAGGGATCTCCCCAGAGGACGGCGATTGGGCAAGGGAGATCTCTCGCTCCGCCTGCAAAACGGCTTCGCTCAAGATGACGCGAGCGAACATGAATTCTTAGATAGGAATTGAACTTATGGCGACTGCATTAGAGACCAACACATTGGAAGCGCATCCGCGGGATGCGGGAACGAAAAATGACGCGCGGCGGATTCGCCGCGAAGGGAAAATCCCGGCCGTGGTTTACGGCGCGGGCAAAGATGCGCTCTCCGTCAGCGTGGATCCGCGAGTCGTGACGCGCATTCTGAACTCGGAGACCGGCCATAACACGATTTTCGATCTGGTGAATGGCAGCGAACGGACCAAGGCGATGATCGTCGACTGGCAGTATGAGCCGATCAAGGGCAAGCTGCTGCATATCGACCTGAAGCGCATTGCGATGGACAAGGTGCTGAAGGTCAGCGTGCCCATTTTCCTGGTGGGCGAGGCCGCCGGCGTAAAGCAGGAAGGCGGCATCATGGAGCAGATGCTGCGCGAAGTGGAGATCGAGTGCCTGCCCGCCGACATTCCCAGCCACATCGATGCCGACGTGAGCCAGTTGACCTTCGGCAAGGTGCTGCGTGTTTCCGACCTGCCGCATGGAGCAAAGCTGAAGTTCCTGACCGATCCGAATCAGCCGGTGGCGCACGTGACCTCGGTGAAGGAAGAAGTCGTGGCCACGCCGGAAGCTGCGGCGGAAGCGGCGGCGGCGGCGCCGGCCGAGCCGGAAGTCATCAAGAAGGGCAAGCAGGAAACGGAAGAAGAAGGCGAGGCTGCAGCTCCGGAAAAGCCGGAGAAGGCCGAGAAGAAAGAAAAGAAATAGTTCCGTGTGGGGCGGCACTCTTGCCCGCCTGCCGAGCGAAGCTCGGCCGGACAGCCGAGGGCGGCTGTCCCCACACGAACTGAGGAAGTTACGGCAGCGTGAAACTGATCGTCGGTCTTGGCAATCCTGGAATCGAGTATCAGTTCACGCCGCATAACGTTGGGTTCCTCGCGATCGATCGGATTGCGGGCGATCTGGGCGTGGAAGTTCGCAACCGGCAATGCCGGGCGTTGACGGCGCGAACCGTCATCGCCGATCAGATGGTGCTGCTGGCCAAGCCCGAAACGTTCATGAATTTGAGCGGCGTTTCGGTACGCGAGCTGGTGAAAGAGTACGAGGCGCAACCGGAATCGGATCTGATCGTGATTCAGGACGAGCTGGATTTTCCGCTGGGCACGCTGCGCATTCATACGCGGCGCAGTTCGGCGGGGCATAACGGAATTGAGTCGATCATCGGCGCGCTGGGCACGCAGGATTTCTTGCGGATTCGGATTGGCGTAGCGCCGGAAAGAAAAGTCAGCGACGGTAAAGAATATCTGCTGGCGCCGATGAAGAAGAAAGATCTGGAAGTGGTGGACGGAATGCTCGACACCGCGGCAGAGGCAGTGAAGGTGATTCTGAAGGAAGGTCCGGATGCGGCGATGAATCGGTTTAACCGCAAGGAGCCGGACGAATAGCGCCAAGAAGGAAGTGCGCCAAGCGAGTTTGATTTTTGGAGAAACGTATGAATCGTACTTACGAACTGATGTTTATCGTCCGACCCGACATGACGGATGAGGATTTGGACAAGCTGATTTCCACGCTGCAGGCGGCGGTTCCGGCTGCGGGCGGAAATGTGGTGAAGATCGAGAAGATGGGGAAACGGCGCCTCGCGTATGCCGTTCGACGCTTCCATGACGGCATCTACGTGCTTCTGGTGGTCGAGGGCGGTGGGCCGGTCATTCACGAACTGGAGCGCCGGTTGCGCGTCACCGAGCCGGTGATTAAATTCCTGACCGTGCGCATTGACGAAGAACAAAAGCGGCTGGCGAAGATCAAGGCCCTGCGTGATGCGCGCAAGAAAGTGAGCGCGCAGCCCGCGGCCGCCAGCGAGGAAACGGCGGCACCGGCAGCGGAAACACCGGCAACGGTCTAACCGCAGTTGCCAGTACCCAGTTGGGGTTCTGGGTATTCGGTTGACCGACATTATCGTTTGACTGGTCACTGAGAGCTGTTCACTGGCTACTGAATTTTAGAGGAGAGTTATGGCAGACGAAACAAAGGCACCAGAACAGGCCGCAACTGAGAGACCACGCAGCGAAGGGCGTGGAGAAGGACGTCCAGGCGGAGATCGTCCGCGATTTGGCGGGCGCGGTCCGGGCGGTCCTCCACGCGAGGGCGCGGGAGGGCGGAAATTCTTCCGACGCAAGAAGGTTTGCAAGTTCTGCGTCGAGCGCATCGAAGACATCAACTACAAGGATTACCGCCTGCTCGGCCAGTTCGTGGCCGAGAGCGGCAAGATTGTGCCGCGGCGTTTGACGGGCGTGTGCGCACCGCACCAGCACCGGTTGTCGTCGGCGATCAAGCAGGCGCGCAACATCGCCTTGCTGCCGTTTGCGGGGAGAGCAAGCTAAAGACGCCTTCAGCTGTCAGCCGTCAGCTCTCAGGCTTTCCGTGCTGAGTCTCGATGTGGCTGAAAGCTGATGGCTGACAGCTGAGAGCTAAAGATTGGAGCCATCATCACTATGGAAGTCATTCTCAAAGAAGATGTAGCAAAGCTGGGATCGCGCGGCGACGTGGTGAAGGTTGCCGAAGGATATGGGCGGAATTTTCTTCTGCCGCGGAAGCTGGCGATCATCGCCGACGAGGGTAACAAGGCTGTCATCGCGCAGATGAAAGCCGCGGCGGTCCGGCGTTCGGCCAAGGAAAAAGCGCAGGCCGAGGAATTGGCCAAGCAGTTCGAAGGCGTGTCGGTGTTGTTCACGCGGAAATCCGGCGAACATGATCAACTGTTCGGCTCGGTCACATCCGGCGACATTGCCGACGGACTCGAGAAGAAGGGATTCAACGTCGATCGGCGCAAGATTCAGTTGCACGAGCCGCTGAAAACTTTGGGCGAGTTCACGGTTCCGGTGAAGCTGCACAAAGACGTCACCACACATTTGAAGGTAGTCATCGCAAAGGAACCGGCGGCAGCGGAGTAAATCGTTCGCAATTTCAGCCAGGAGATTGCGGTTCTCCTGGCTGCTTAGTCGTGCAATTCGATCTTCTTCTCTTCCCTGATTGCTTCGCGTCTCATACACTTCGGTTCTGCCCATTGCTCCCTTTAGTTTGAACGCAAAGTTCCCTGGTCTCCTGCAAGCCGGGCAAGTTTCCTCGATCTGCGCCGATATCTCTAGTGAAGTCCTACGTCTTGGGGAGTTGGAATGGCGCAACAGGGCAGCGCAGAAGCGCAAGCGCAAAAGGCGAGGCCGATACGGTACGTCGCACGGCAGCCGATTTTCGATCGCGAAGAAAAGGTTTTTGGTTATGAACTGTTGTTTCGCAACGGGCTGGTGAATGCTTTCAGCGGGGATACGGATGAAGCTTCGCGGGCCACGCTCGATCGCTCGCTCCTGATGGGCCTCGATGTCCTTTGCGATGGCCGGCGGGCGTTTGTGAATTGCACGCGCGACACGCTGATCAAAGGTCTGGTGACTTTGTTGCCTTCGATCTCCACAGTCGTGGAGATTCTTGAAGATGTGCCTCCAGATCCGGATGTGCTGGCAGCCTGCCGCAGTCTGAAAGAAGCCGGATACATGCTCGCACTCGACGACTACATCGCTGGCGACAAGCGCGAACCGCTGGCCGAGATCGCCGACATCATCAAAGTTGATTTGCAACTGACCACCGAGGAGCAGCGTCTGACGCTGATCCGGCAATACGGACCGTGGCGCTGCCGGATGCTGGCGGAAAAGGTTGAAACGCACGCCGACTTCGAGCGGTCGCGGGACCATGGCTTTGTCTATTTCCAGGGATATTTCTTCCGGCGCCCGGAGATGCTGAACACGCATGACATGCCTGCCAACCGCCTCCACTACCGGCG
>JASHOT010000337.1 GCA_030040965.1 Candidatus Sulfotelmatobacter sp.
AGATGCTGAATCTGTTCCATATCTTTCCAATCAAGTTAAGCCGCTGAAAATAAAGGCGCTAGCAAAGTGTTCCTATCCTTTACATTGCGATGGACGAAGTTATATTTACGTTAGAATATGTACAAGCCTATGTACTTGAAAGTGAAAGGGTTCTCTGATTTCGCTCTGTCGGCAGACACAATCGGCGAATCAGGCTCAACTTGAAGATTCGAAAGGCAGTTTTGCGGTATGATGCGCTGTGATGGCGAAGAAAATCCCCAATTTTGAAGTGACCTGTCCCTGCTGCAACGCCGTGCTGAAGATCGACACCGAGACGCGGGCTGTCATTGCGCACACCCCCGCGGTGAAACCCAAAACCTTCAGCGACATGGAAGCGGCGGCCAAGGCCATGCGGGAGCAGGACAGCCGGCGCGAATCGATCTTTCAGCAGTCGGTTGAAGCGCAGAAACACGCCTCCGATTTACTGGAAAAGAAGTTTCAGGAAGCGCTCAAGAAGGCCAAAGAGAGCCCGGACACGGGCAAGCCGATCCGCGATTTCGACCTGGACTGACGCTGCTGTGTTCTCTGCCGCGCGGTTACCATGACCTGCTTTCATGAGGTGGCTTCATGAGATGCCTTCATGAGTAAGACACCATTCCGCCCGCTATTGCTTGGACACCGCGGGGCGCGCGCCGTCAAATCAATTCGCGAAAATACAATTGAGTCCTTTGACCGGGCGCTGGCCGATGGTTGCGATGGTTTTGAATTTGACGTCCGCCTGACCGGCGATGGAAAAGCCGTGATCTGGCATGATGCCGACATCGATGGGATCGACATAGCAACGACCGCGGCCGCGCAGTTGCCACAACTGGCGCGACTCGAAGACGTGCTTGCGCGTTATCAGGAGCGGTCGTTTCTCGATATCGAGTTAAAGGTTGGCGGGCTGGAGGAGATCGTCGTGGTCCTGCTCGACAAATTTCCTCCGCGCAAAGGATTCGTGGTTTCATCGTTTCTGCCGGAGGTCGTGCAGGCAGTCGATGCACGGAACGCCGGCATTCGCTTGGGGCTGATTTGCGAGACGAAGGCGGAATTGAAAAGATGGCGCGAGTTACCCGTGGAGTATGTGATCCCACGGTATGATCTGCTCAGCCACGAACTGGTGGACGAGTTGAAGTCCGCGGGCAAAAAGATTCTTGTTTGGACGGTGAATGATGCGGCGGATATGGGTCGGCTGCGGGATTGGGGAGTGGACGGAATTATTTCGGATGAGACGGGGAAGTTGATGAAGACGTTGGAGGCGTAGGAGGTGTCGGCTTATCGCGCGCTTGCGGCGGAGGCGTTGCCTGCGGATAGCGCGGCCGTGGCTTCCTTGATGCCAGTCTGAATGAGCTGTTCCCAATCGAGGTGAGGAATGGGCGATGCTGCGGCTTTCCGATAAAGCGCGAGCGCATCCTGCGCGCGATTGAGGCGCTTCAGGCAAAGGCGAGCGGCGCTGAGGGTCGCAGTGAGGGACTGGCGCTCGGCGGGGTAAGCGGCAGCGAGTTGTTCGTATTCGGCGAATGCGCGTTCGAATTCCTGTTTTTCTTCGGCGCCTTTGCAAAGTTCGAGCCAGGTTGCAGCGGGCATCTTGCCGCCGGCATCGACCAATTCGGCATAATCCTGAAACGCGGCTTCGATCTCGTGCGCTCTGAGATGCAAGGCGCAGGTCTTGACGGTCGCGTCGATGAATCCTTTCGTGTTGTTCTGGCGCGTTGCAACCTGGCGCAGCAGACTCCAGGCATCGAAGGAAGCAGGTTTCGAGGCGACGAATTTTGTCAAGATGGCTTGCGACTCCGCGAACTGGCCTTGCTCGATTAAATTGCCGGCCTGTTCGAGTTCGGCGTCGTTGGTCCAGCCGATTTTTTCTTCGATGGCCTTGTTGGCCTTGTGTTCAAGACCGGAATGCTGGATGGCCACGGCAGCGAGCGCGCCGAAAAAGAATCCGCCGACATGCGCCCAGTGGGCAACGGCGCTGGCGGAACCGAAAAGGTATCCGAAAACGACTTCGGAAGCGAGCCAGATTGGCAGCAGCCAGTAGGCCGAGGCTTTAAACGTGAGCATGCGGAAGGGATTGCCGGTGCGCAGCAGCCTGGTGATGCTGAACCACCAGATCCAGGCCATCTCGATTTTTATTTTCGGGAAGCGGACAAGAAAGGCTCCCATGAGTGCGGCGACTGCGCCGGATGCGCCTAACGTAGGCGTGAGGCTGCCGGGATTGCTCCACGCATAAAACTGAAGCGCGGCGACGCCGGCGATCAGATAGAAAGTGGAGTAGAGCCAGCGGCCCCAGGCATCTTCAAGGACGAATCCGGCGAGCCAGAGAAACCACATGTTGCCCATCAAGTGCATCCAGCTGCCGTGGAGAAAGTTGGCCGTGAGATAGCTGATGGGCTGGGGATTATTGGGAACGAAGGCGTAGCGATCGGTGAAGGAGTTGGCCGAGAGTTTCACCAGTTGATCGTTGAGCGAATCCATCTCGGATTGGAGATTGATGCGGGCGTCGTAGGTGCCAATGGCGTTGACACCATAACGATCCTGCAGGTATTTCCACTGGTCGGGATGGCTCTTCTTGAATCCGTCGACCAGGCGCTGGGACTCGGGTTTCAGTATGAGTTCAGGATACTGAGCGGCGAGCATTAGGACGCCGAATTTGACTTTGCCATACTCCGAAGATTGGTTATCGATGGTGCCGATAGTGAACAGAAAGACGAGTGTATTGATGGCGATCAATGCAAGGGTAATGACGGGCCAGCGCCGGGCCGCCATATTCTCGTGCTTGATAGGAAGCAACATCGAAGCGGTCCCTTACGCGATCGCGAATGCGCTGTGCCGCCAAATCTGACGGCGGTTTCGGCCAGTGTAGAGGGACAGGAAGTGCAATCCCAGATGACAGAAGTCCAGCGGCAATCTTTGGTAACTGGGCTCGGCCAGTCCTTTCAGTAGTTGCCCTCAGCGGCTAAAGCCGCTGAATCTTAGGTGGCTTTTGCGGCACGGGTAAACTCGTGCTCTTCCCGGCACGACTCGCTTTCCGGCAATTGGTGCAACGGCTAGTCGGCGGCGGCTTCGAGCGCGGCGGAGTTCAGCGCGGGACGGCGGAGGAATGCGGTGCGCTCGGTTTCAAACGATTCGAGATTTGAGCCGAGGGCCTGATCGTCCCAGCCGAGAACGGCGCCGATGCGCAGGGCTGCCTCGCGGCTGCAGGACTCCGACCAGCAGGGACCGAGTGCGACGGGAACGCGGCGTAGCAGAACGTCGCCCAGCGAGACGGCGAATTCTTTGCGGTAGGCTTCGAAAACCTCGGCGACGATGTGCGAAGTATGTGGGCAGATGGGAGCTCGCAGTTCGGCGCTGACCAGCGCCATGCGGGCGATCTCCATGGCGCGCTTGCCGTGCCACTCGACCATGCCGCGGGCGGATTCCTGACTGATGGAGCCGGCGCGCGCGATTTCGAGAACTTCGTGATCCATCAGAGGATCGAGCGCCGTGCCGGGACCAATGCCCATCAGCTTGGGTTCTTCGACCTGAATGCCAATTTTGCGGGTGGCTTCGCGGGCCAAAGACGCTGCCGTGGTGAGCTTGCCGCCAATCACGGAGATGAGGCGAGCGGCGCCGTCGGGAGTATGGTCGTGGAGGAAGTGACGGCGCGTGACGGCAGACGGCTTGGCGCCGGGCGAGTTGGGCAGCGGGCGCACGCCGGCGAAAGCGTACTTGATGTCGTGCGCAGCGAGCTTTGACTTGGGAAATAACTGAGTTACGGTGCGCAGCAGGTATTCGATTTCTTCATTCGAAGGAGCAGTCTTGGCGGGATCGTTCGTATCGGCGACTTCGGTTGTGCCAACGAGAATTTGCTCGTTCCAGGGCAGGATGAAGACGGGACGGCCGTCGGCGGCTTCGGTGTAAAGAGCTGCGGTGGGAGCGCCCGAAAAGCGCGGCAGAACGATGTGCGATCCGCGAACGCCGCCGAGCATCGGCTGGGGCGTGCGAACCGAAGAACGGGCGCAGAGGCGATCGGCCCAGGGGCCGGTGCAGTTGAAAATCCATCCAGCGTCGACGCGGTGATCCTTGCCGGAGGCACGGTCGCGCAGAAGAATGCCGCGAGCGCGTCCTTGGGTAACGTCGATGGCCAGAACTTCGGCATGATTGCGCACGACAGCACCGGCTTCGGCGGCTTCGGTGAGCCACTCGGCGACCAGGCGCTCAGGAAACTCGCATTGGGCGTCTTCGTAATTGAAGATGGTCCATGTGTGGCCGGCGTCGAGAGCGCGCTGCACGCGGTGCAGTTCGATTTCGCTGAGATCGGTGGACTTTTTCCCCGCGATGCGCCGATAGAGCCATAGACCGGCGCGAACTTTCATGGCGCTGCGCTGGCTGGCTTCGTTCAACAGGAAGAGAAACTGAATGGGCTGGACCAGATGCGAGCGTTCGCGCAGCAGGTGTTCGCGCTCGCGCACGGACTCGCGAACAAGGTCGAGTTCCCCATGCTCGAGATAGCGCAGACCGCCATGAATGATGCGAGTGGAGCGACTGGTAACGCCGGAGGCGAAATCGTTCTGTTCGACCAGCAGCGTGCGCTTGCCGGCTCGGGCACACTCGCGCGCAAGGGCGACTCCATTGATGCCGCCGCCGATGACGACCACGTGGAAGTGCTGGCCTTCCAGGGAGGATCGAGGTTTCGCGGCTAAGGCCATGAGAGCTGATTTGATGCAAAGATCGTGTTAGCGCCACGATCAGGGGCGGTCGCTTGCCGGAAGTTGCTGATTACACGCCCACTTGTTCTAATTTTGCTCCTTTAGACGCCACAAATGAAGATGACGATGGTCCACATAAGGCACGGACAAATTCCGGGCGGCCGAGTGCAGAATTAATAACGAAAGTAACCGGGCAAGAGGTTTGTCTGCCGCGGGTCTTTGATTTTTCAGATGCTTTTGTTTCGGCGTTTTTGCAGGCGGTCTTTTTCTTTGTCTCGCGTTCCAATCCAGCCGACGTTGCTTCGCGCCGCAACGGTCATTTACAGTGATTGCCGAATGCCCACAACAGGAGAGCGTTTTGAACGCGCGGTTGCGATCATGGAACGGCTGCGCGCACCCGGAGGGTGCCCGTGGGATCGCGAGCAAACGTTTGATTCGATCAAGCCGTACACGCTGGAAGAGACGTACGAGGTTCTCGAAGCGATTGACAATCGCGACTGGGCGGAACTGGCCGGAGAGCTTGGGGATTTGCTGCTGCAAGTTCTTTTTTACGCGGAGATGGCGAAGGAGCAGGGCTCGTTTTCCGTCGACGATGTTCTGGATCGGCTTTCAACGAAGCTGGTGGACCGGCATCCACATGTTTTTGGTGACGTGAAGGCTGACACATCTGCGGATGTGAAGCGAAACTGGGAGGCGCTGAAGGTCGAAGAACGCAGGAAACAGGCGACTGAAAGCGGCGCACCGCGAACGGAAAAGCGGTCGATCCTGGCCGGTGTTTCTTCGGCGATGCCGTCGATGCTGGAGGCGCAAAAGCTAAGTTCCCGGGCCGCGCAAGCGGGGTTCGACTGGCCGAATATCGAGGGACTTTTCGAGAAACTGCAGGAAGAGACAGAGGAATTGCGCGAGCAACTGAAGGACTTCCCCGCACCCGGACCGCAGCCGCAAGGACGCGGTGTGGCGAGTTCGGGAAGAACTGTGATTTCAGACGATCTCGCATCAAGGCTGGAAGAGGAAGTCGGGGATCTTTTCTTCACGCTGGTCAACGTGGCGCGATATCTGTCGATCGATCCGGAATCGGCTCTGCGCAAGACCAACCGCAAGTTCAAACGGCGCTTTCAGTGGATGGAGGAGCGGCTGCAGCAATCCGGGCGCGAAGCGAGTGCGGCTTCGATGGAGGAACTGGAAACGCTTTGGCACAAGGCGAAGGAGGAAGAGAAGAGAGTGCAGGAGAAAGAACGGGAGAGAAAAGCGTGAGCGGCGAGTCGGTGGTGATCCGTCACTGCTGCGGCATCGAGGAGTTGCGCGCCTGCGTGACGTTACAGAAGGAAGTGTGGAATTTCACCGATGCGGAACTTGTGCCGCTGCGCATGTTCGTGGTGGCGGAAAAAGTTGGCGGCCAGGTGATGGGCGCTTTTGAAAACGGCCAGATGGTCGGCTTTGCGCTGTCGGTGCCCGGCATGCGGTCGGGCCATCCGTATTTGCATTCGCACATGCTGGCAGTGCGCAAGGATCATCGCAACAGCGGCTTGGGACGGCGCCTGAAGCTGCTGCAGCGGGAAGATGCGCTGGCGCGCGGCATCGAGCTGATTGAGTGGACGTTCGATCCGCTGGAAATCAAGAACGCGTATCTGAATATCGAAAAGCTGGGAGCGATTGCGCGACGCTACAACATCAATCAGTACGGCATTACTTCCTCTCCGCTGCAGGGAGGGCTGCCGAGCGACCGCCTGATTGCGGAGTGGTGGTTGAAATCGAAGCGCGTTGAGACATTGCTGGCGACGGGAAAGAATCCGGCCTTCACGAGAGAAGACGAGATCCGGGTACCGGCGCAGATCTATGAGTGGAAAGCTGCAGCGGAAACGCGCGGCAAGGCGCAGGAAGTGCAGGAAAAAAATCGGGATCATTTTCTGCGCGCGTTTTCTTCCGGGCTCGCGGTCCTCGGCTATGAGCGCGATGCAGAGGGCAACGGCGAATTTGGGCTGGGGCGGTGGGAAGAGAAGTGGTCGTATGCAGCAACGTAGGTTTCAAAGCTGCAAGGTTTCAATGTTTCAAAGGCTGTACTTGCGGAAAATTCACTTTGAAACTCTGCAAACCCTGCAACTTTGAAACTCCGAAACTTTTGACACATGCAACCTTGCTCTCATGAAAATTGAAGCGATTACATTGCGCGAAGTTCAGATGCCGCTCGTCCATTTTTTTGAGACGAGCTTTGGGCGAACCTATAGCCGCCGCATTCTGCTGGTCACGGCGCATTGCGATGGCGTCGAGGGATGGGGCGAAAGCGTCGTAGGGGAAGATCCCTACTACAGCAGCGAATGGATCGAGAGCGCGTGGCCGACGATGACGAAGTATCTGGTTCCGGCCCTGCTCGGGCAAAGGATCGTATCGGCCCGCGAGTGTTTGGGCTTATTCGCAAAAATCCGTTCGCACCGCATGTCGAAAGCCGCGCTGGAGAATGCGCTCTGGGACGCCGAGGCCCTGGCGAAGCGACAGCCGCTGTGGAAACTGCTCGGCGGCACGCGGCGCGAAATTCCTTGCGGTGTTTCCATCGGAATTCAGGATTCGGTGGAGCAGTTGCTCGAAAAGATTGGCACCGAATTGGCGGCAGGTTATCGCCGGATCAAGGTGAAGGTCAAGCCGGGGTGGGACGTGAACGTGCTGGAACGAATCCGCGCGCGCTGGGCCGACATCACGCTGAGCTGCGACGCGAATTCCGCCTACACCCTCGACCAGGTGGAGCACTTGCGGGAGTTCGATCAATTCAATCTGCTGATGATCGAGCAGCCGCTGTGGAACGATGATATTTACTATCACGCCCGGCTGCAGAAAGAGTTGCGCACGGCGATCTGCCTGGATGAATCGATCGTCGGCGCGCGCAGTGCAGCCTTCGCGGCCGAGAGCGGTGCCTGCCGCATCATGAATATTAAAGTGGGACGCGTCGGCGGATTTACTGAAGCCATCAAAGTGCACGACGTCGCGCAGGCACAGAAAATTCCGGTGTGGTGTGGTGGCATGCTCGAGACCGGAATCGGACGTGCCCATAACATCGCGCTTTCCACGCTGGCAAATTTCAGCTTGCCGGGCGACGTCTCGGCCTCAAAGCGATACTGGAAAGAAGACATCATCGAGCCGGAGGTGGAAGTGTCGCCGCAGGGGATGATCGCGGTCAGCGATAAGGTGGGCACAGGGTATCGCATCAAGACCGACCTGATCGAAAAACTGACGGTAAGAAAAGAAACGCTGCGGGCGTGATAACTACTGTTGCGGATCCTTGGCCTGCGTGTTGAAGGTCTCTTCCATCTTTTTCTGCTCGGCTTCGAGGTCCTTTGCGCCCTGCGCGAAAGTCAGATGATCGGGCATGCGGCGGAAGTCGCTGAAAACCTCGTCGGATGCATAGGTCAGACTTTTTACCAGCAAGATTCTCCCTTTGATGTCGAGATGCATCTCGGTGATCTCCCAGGAGCCCTCGCCGACGTCGGCTTGCCGGACCACGAAACTTCCGCCTTTATCCAGCCGTCCCACAATGCCCCAGCCGAACGTTACGTCGCGAAATAAAGTGCCATCGATTTCAGCGAGGCGTTTCGCTTGAGGATCGATGAGTAACGTACCTTCCATGCCGGTCAACACCTCCTCCATGCGAGAGGGAGGAACGTAGCCGGGATTGGGCTTGAATCTCAGCCGAACGAGCTCCGCGCCCGGGCTGCCGACGCTGGCGACGCCGGTTGCGGTGCCGTCATATTCGTAGTGAAAAGCTTCCGGCAACGCTTTCAGGATGCGCATGCTGCGATCGTTATCTTCTTTTTCTCGCGCCTGCTTTTTGCGCAGCTGGTCGGGATTGTTCACCAGCCAGGCGAGATGGCCTTCCTCGGCCTGTTCCTGCTCTGGAGTTAATGGCTGATCGTTCAAGGCAACCAGCATACCAGCCATGGCGACGTCGGTTTCAACGTATAAGTGAGTTTGCGTTCCTTTCGGCGTTTTCTTGCGCGAGAGGAACATGTGCTTGGCCGAGCCGTTGCTGTTCGCGGCGAATTCGTTGGCCACGGCGGCCTTTACCAGATCACCGGGAGATTCCGGGGGAAGAGTCGAAGACTGAGCCGACAGCATGGTGCAGCCGGCGATCAGCGTGAAAGTGATGCACGCGCAGTGGAGGAGGCGTCTGGGCGATCGCTTCGCAGGGTCCATCTAAATGGTTAGTGTAGCAAGGATGCAGAAAAGGTTGGCCGCTTGCCGCCTTTGCGTAGCGTGGGTATATTCGATGCATAGCGACAAAAGCTGCCTGGGCATTTTTGAGTGGCAGCCATGCTTCCTCGGGTAAACCCCGCTTCCTCAGAAGGAGAGAAATCATGAGTGCACCGCTGTCGGGAGATTTGGCACAAATCGGGAAATCAGTGGTCATCAAAGGCGAGCTATCGGGCAGCGAAGACCTCTACGTCGACGGCCAGGTCGAAGGTAGCATTTCGCTGAAAGGCAACAGCCTGACGGTAGGTCCGAATGGGCAGGTGAAGGCGAGCGTTGAGGCCAAAGGCGTGGTGGTGCAGGGCAAACTCGAAGGCAACGTCCAGGCCAGCGATAGGGTCGAGCTGCGGAAATCGGCCGTGGTGACCGGAGACATTGCCACGCAGCGGATTTCGATTGAGGAAGGCGCATATCTCAAGGGGAAGGTGGATATTCAGGGCAAGGCGGACAAGGCTGCCGGAAAGTAACTCGCGGCTGCGCGGCCTGACAAGTTAAAGTGATGGCATCGGTATCGCAGAACTTCATGAAACTCTTTCGCGGCTCATCCAGCGGATCGCAGACGGCGGCGACATCGAGTTCGCAGAAACTCACCCGCCGGTCGAGCGGTCTGGGCGAGTTGACGCGGCTGTGGGAGTCCGATGCGCAGCTGTGCGTTCTCGATCTGGGCTCGACCTCGGCCGCGAATATTCGCTATTTCACTGAGCGCGGACACAGGATTTACAGCGAAGATCTGCTGGTGGCTTCGACCGAACCGGGGCTGGTGACAAAAGACGAGGAAGGCAAGGTCATCCTCGATAGCCGAAAATTTCTGGCCGACAACCTGGTCTATCCTGCGGCACATTTCGATGTCGTTCTGTGCTGGAACTTGCCGGATTATCTGGATGAGAGCCTCGTGCGGCCGGTGATGGGGCGGCTATGGTCGGTGCTGAAGCCGCAAGGCATGCTTTTGGCGTTTTTCCATACGAAAGATGCGGGGCCGGACTCGCCTTGCTATCGCTTCCACATCGTGGAGAAAGATGTGCTCGAGATGCAGAAGATTGTGCTGAAGCGCGAGTCACGGCGCGGGCCCACGGGCGCGATCCACACGGCGATTTCTGACGGATTCCGCCTGCAGCGCGTCTTCAATAATCGCCACATCGAGACGCTGTTCCGCGACTTCGCCTCGATCAAGTTCTTTCTGGCAAGGGATAATGTGAGGGAAGTGCTGGTGGTAAGGTAGGCGCTTCCCCAGCCTTCTGCGACGAGCGATCGCTCGATTTCAAATTCCCAAGAAATTCATTTGCCCGCATAGGTCCTCGGCGAGCCGATGCCGGTGCATTCGTCGAAGCCTACTCCGCACTGTGGCGCACCCTGGGTAATGTCGTTGAAGTCGTGGGCATATTCGGTTGCATTGGCGAGTTCGCCGTACATGGCCGAATGCTCGACGTCGCTGCTTTTTGCCTTGTGCCCGGCAGCGTTGACGATGCCGGCCCAGGTGGGTGTCGCCCAGCTTGTGCCGCCCACGGAGAACCACGCTCCCTCCAGATAGATTGGTGCACAGCAGAAGTCGGCGGCCACGTCGGGATATCCACGCTGCGATCCGACAATGTTCTCGACCCCATTCTGGTAGGCTGGCCTGGATTCGTAGGGGCTGAGGTCGCCGCCGCCTCCGCCGGTGTAGTAAACCTCGTCGGTAAAGTCGCCGTTGGAGTTTCGGTTGAAGTAGGTGCCGCCGACGGAGACAACATTGGGCGATGCGCCGGGATAGATGCTGACGCCCAAGCCACTGTCGCCAGCCGCTGCGAAGAAAACCACGCCTTGCCGCGTGAAATATTTGTCCCAGGAAGTTTCCTCGCTGACTTCAGGATCGCCCCAGCTCATGCTGACCACGCCGCCTCCGGCTTCGGCCACGAGTTTGGCGGCGAGCTGCACTCCAGACCAAGTGGGGTCGGTGTTGACCTGAACGGTTTCGACGAGATACAGCTTGGCCTGCGGCGCCATGGAATGCGCCCACTCGATATCGAGCGCCTCTTCCACTTCCCAGT
Organism: Candidatus Sulfotelmatobacter sp.; assembly: GCA_030040965.1. GTDB lineage: Bacteria > Acidobacteriota > Terriglobia > Terriglobales > Acidobacteriaceae > Sulfotelmatobacter. The sequence goes on from JASHOT010000337.1 coordinate 10,967, forward strand.
TCGAGTACACGGGAGGTTTTTGTGTGCCGGGCCAGGTGACCGTGAAATCGGCGGCGGGAATTCCGTAGTAGCTGGAGAATGCGGCCAAATCGGAGGCCGCGGTGGGATAGTCGCCGGCGTCGACGATGGCGATTGCACCCCAACCCCCGCTCGGAACCGCTGTGCTGGTGGCGACCGGGCAACCGGCGGGACCTTTCACCAGCTTGTATACGCACGCGACTGATCCCGGAGTTTCGACTCCCGGGGGCGGTTGCGGCGCGGGCTGGTCGGAGTCGACGAAAAAGTAGTTGGTGTGATGACGGCCGGGTTGCGGAATGCTCGATTCCGGGATGATGATCCGGTGCCCGTCGAACGTCCCTTCCCTACTCTGCGCTCGTGCGGAATTGGAGTACGTGCAGAGGATCAGGATTGTGAGGACAGGGATGGCCAACGAGCTGACGTAGATTTTCATTTCGACAAACTCCTATGCATTGCCAACCGGATCGAATCGGCGCTGCCAGATGCAATTTCGCCGCGCGTAATGATGACTGTTGTCTGGGGGAAAATCAAGCCCGGCGCGGCATTCCGGCTGATCGGGCGTTTGGTCAGTGAACAACGGTTGGCGCTTTCCATGCCACCACTCCCATGCGAAAGAGAAAATGCGGGCGAGCTTGCAGTTGCTTGGCGGCCCTGTACGAGGCAAAGAGAGTCTTGATTTCTTCCGGAGTATAGGCCCGGCGGACCGAGGCGATTCCATCTACACGTGAAACATGGCTGCGCATCAGCGGCCAGCCGGCGTACACCAGCCCCAGATGCAGAGGATGGCGGACGAGATCGTTGATCAGAACGGCGACGCGACACACGCGCAGGGCTTCGGCGACGAAGCGCCCGAGCTCATCCGGCTCGAGATGATGCGCGAAGAGACTGCTGCTGACCAGATCAAACGAATTGTCAGGGAAGGGAAGCGCGAGCGCATCGGCAACCACGCTCGGATTCCCCGGCAACAGATGCGAGTGGGCGCGATCGAGCAGCGTGATTTCGACCGTAATGCCCCGTTTCGCAAGTTGCCGCGCGGCCACTTTCGGAACTTCGCCATGTCCGGCGGCGACTTCGAGAAGTGAGAAGTGTTTTCTTCCAGTCTCAGCGGCGACGCGCTCAATCATCTTGCGGGTGGTCGCAACGCCTCCGAACCAGCGGTTAATACGAGACAGATCGCGCAGGGATTTCTCGACTTCGGCGGGAGGACAGTCGGAAGAGTCGAGAATCTCGGGAGTGACGACGCGCCGCATGCAAAAGGATCGGATACGTCCCGAATCGGAACAACTTACGAAATTATTGTGTCGCAATTGTCAACGGGCCAATGCAACAACATAGAATGTTATTGTGCAGGTTGCGTTCAGAGGGTGTTTCCAGTGGGTACTGGACGCCGCCTGCGAAGCGGTCGAGTGGCCTACCAGCC
>JASHOT010000338.1 GCA_030040965.1 Candidatus Sulfotelmatobacter sp.
TACCGATTCCCTGCTCGGCGAGGGATGGCGCGTGGTGGTCGTCGACAACCTGCTCACCGGCCGGCGCGCCAATCTCGCGCATCTTCGCAACGAACCAGGTTTCGAGTTTGTAGAAAAAGACATTTGCCAGCCCTTCGACGCGGGCCACGTCGACTACGTCTTTCACTTCGCCAGCCCGGCCAGTCCGGTCGATTACATGGTGCACGGCATCGCCACGCTGCAAGTGGGATCGCTCGGAACGTTTCACGCCCTCGAGGTCGCGCATAAGTACGGCGCGAAATTTTTTATCTCTTCGACTTCCGAGTGTTACGGCGATCCGCTCGAACATCCGCAGAAGGAAACCTATTGGGGACACGTCAATCCCATCGGCCCGCGTTCGGTCTATGACGAAGCCAAGCGCTTCAGCGAAGCGGTCACCATGGCGTATCGCCGCTATCACAAAGTCGATACCCGCATCGTGCGCATCTTCAACACCTACGGCCCGCGCATGCAGCTCAACGACGGCCGCGTGGTGCCGAATTTCATGAAGCAGGCATTGCGCGGCGAAGAACTCACCGTCTACGGCGACGGCAGCCAGACGCGCAGCTTCTGCTACGTAAGCGATGAAGTCGACGGCTTCATGCGCCTGGCGAAATCGAACGAAGCGCTGCCGGTGAACATCGGCAACCCCAACGAGTTCACCATTCTTGAATGCGCGCAGATGGTGTTGAAGGTGACCGGATCCCAAAGCCGGATCGGTTATCAGCCCTTGCCGCAGGATGATCCCAAACAGCGCCGTCCCGACATCACCAAGGCGCGCGAACTGCTCGCCTGGGAACCGAAGATCGATCTCGAAACCGGCCTGCGGCTCTCGCTCGACTATTTCAAGAAAGCCCTGGCGGAAGAAACGGCTCTCAAATAGCTGACTTTCTACTCACCCGAAACGGTTTAAATTTTGGCGGCCAAAATTTATGACTTTCGCGGAATCAGCCTTTCAGGATTCTTCGCCGCGAAGATATGGCGAACTCAGGTAGTACACATTTGTAGCTATGGTGAGGTAGCTACTAATTCGCATTGATGTGGCTGTACGTACAACGGCGTACAGCTAACGTCTCACTTTGAGACACTCGATTGCCTCTCTTCCGCCGAGAGCCACCCGCTCCGAATTTAAAATGCCCCTTGCCGAGCCGGAAACGGCCCTGGCGTCGACGATCGCTCCCTTCGCCATGCCTGGGCATCATCCCGCGAAAAACTCTCGTTCCTGCAGCCTTCCAGGCGGGTCCTACGACAAATCAACAACTTACACGAAGACTCAATGACTTACAGGGAATCGTGGCTATAAAGCGGGACAGACCAGCGAGGGCATTTCAAAGTTTCAGGGTTTCAGGGTTGCAAGATTTAAAAAGTCGCATGCCGGCAAGCCAAGAAAATTCGAACCCGGTTCTCCCATCGCAGATCTAATTTGTTTTTCTGATCGACGGTGCACGACGCTTTCAGCACCAGGAAGTAGACCGCAGGAGAACTTTGAAAGGTTGAAACTCTGAAACTTTGAAACCTGCTTTACGAGGGGTCCGTGGTCGACGCGACGAAGTCGAGCAACTTCTTGACGCTGTCGCGCTCTTCCTTGGTCTTGAGCTCGAACGCGATGCCCATACCGTAGCCGGGATGCGAGGCCTGCACGGTGCCGCGCAGGCGAAGCTTCATCTCGTAGGTGCGGACCAGGATCTCCGCCGACGAGCCCGACGGAAAGGGCAGCGACACTTCCAGATAACAGCCGCCCGAACTCAGGTCCGTCAGGCAGCAATGATTGGGAACAGCCGTGCCCGTGCGATAGACCTCGGCGCCCAGCCGGCAGGCGTAGCGCAGCTCGGTTCGTTTGTCGTTATCGCGCGTGACGCTGGACAAAACCTGAAGTTCGGAACCTGCCTGCACTTCCGAACTCTCCTCGGTCTTCGCACGGCTGTGCGTCTGTTCGGCGACGGAGACGGTAGCCAGCTGCAGCGGCTCCTCCATCTCAACCGTGACATCCTGCGCCACTTCCGTGACGCTTTCGCGCGGCAGGTTCGCGCTCAGAAAATCGCTCAGCAGCTTGCGCGAAGTTTTCGGAACGTCGACGAACTGCACGCCGCCGCGGCCGTTCCAGTCCTGCCAAACCAGCTGGCCGGAGAGGCGGATGGACGAATTCTGCTCGGGCAGCCGGAACTGAAAATAAATTTTGCTGGTGGGCGGCATCTTCTTGCCAAACAGCACCGACATGCCGTCCTGCGCCAGATCGACCAGCGTGGCTTTTTCCTGCTGCACGTTGGCATAGTCGACGGTGGCGTGCGCGTGCACCTGAGCCCGCGCGTTCTTCCGCTTTTCCTTGCGCATCACGGCGCGAGCGGCGCGCAGGCTGCTCAAAGCGCGATCGTAGGCCACCGGCTTGTAGACCACGAAATTCACGCCCATGGAAAACATCTCGCGAATGCTCTCCTGCCCGCTGACCACGGCGACCGCCAGGGTGGAATCATTCAGCCGCGACAGGCGCGTTTCTTTCAGCAAGTGCATGACTTTGGCGTTCGACTCGCCGTCAACAATGAGCACATCGAAGCGTTGCTGGGCCAGGCGGATCGCCGCTCGCGCAAAGTCGGGGCACGATTCATACGAAATGCTGAGTTCTTCGAGAACCCGCTGCAATACCTCAGCCGCGGCCGTATCCACACACACGAGCAGAGCCGATAGAGTCATAGCTGCCTTATCGTAGGATTCCGGCAGTTCCGCAAACAAGTTACTGGAGTCATCGCCCCCAGGCGCTCCACACTTCCGGAACTGGACTAAGTGACTGAATTTCCTTCAGTGACATCGGTAATCATTTGAGTGACAAAAGGCCAATCCCCTGGCGTTACACCGTCGTGCTTTGACCCCACCGCAACCCTTTCCTAGGATCGACTGTGACGCGATGAAGGATTGGCGCGCCCGTCTTGCTATTGGCGGAACCGGCCCATCATCCCCTGGTTCTCATCGCACGATTCCTGACGGAAGGCGAGCCGCTTCAGCGTGCTCTCTCTCCGGGAAGAAGCTTATGAGATCAAGCTCAGATCGCGGGTTTTCGTTGCTGGAGATGCTGGCTGTGGTTGCGGTCGGCCTCACCCTGGCCGGCATCACGGTGATGGCATTCGTTCCGACCTTTAAAACGCAACATACAACGGAGGCCTACAACGAAACACTGACCACGCTGCGCCGGGCGCGCGATCAGGCCGCCGGCGACATGCGCATTTATGTGGTCACGTTCACGCCTCCGGGAACCATCGTCGTACAGCAGGCGGGAGCGGGCAATACCACCTGCCCCGGCAACTTCGCGGCAAGCGGCAGCGTGCTGCTGACAACTGTTCTTCCCCCGGACGTTCAGTTCCAGACGCAGGCTGGCATCCCGACCTCCAACGCGACGGCGCCCATGACGCCGGATCAGTTTGGAACCGGCGCGTTCGCGATCGATCTGGATGAGGCCAACAACATCACCGGCATCACCAGCATCTGCTTCAACCCCGATGGCACTGCGACCGACGACAATGGCAGCCTGGCCGGCGGTGTGGTTTATCTGGGACGCACGGGGGATCTTTACAGCGAGCGCGCCGTCTCAGTGTGGGGCGCGACCGGACGCATTCGCGGATGGCGTTTATACAACACCGCAGCCGGCAATGCATGGAGCCAACAATGAAACGGCCAACACTATCCCTTCGTCAATCTGCCCGGCAAGCCCGCGTGCAGCGCGGTTTCACGCTCATCGAGGTCATGATCTCGATTGCGGTTCTCACCGTCGGCTCGATCGGACTGCTGGGTGTCTTTGGCCTGGCCGTACGCGCCACGCAGACTTCGCAAGAGGATATGATCGCGCGCCAGCTGGCCAATGAAACCATGGAGAGCATTTACACCGCGCGCAACACGGCGGAGATTTCCTGGGCGCAGATTCAGAATGTTTCCAACGGCGGCATCTTCATGAACGGCACACTGAACGTCATGTGCGCCGGTCCGGATGGAATTCTGGACACCGCCGATGACACCGCATGCCTGACGGCTTCCGGTGCAACCTGCCCCAACGGCGGCATCGAGTGCCTGACCGAGCCCGGCCCCGACGGCATTCTGGGCACGGCCGACGACGTGATTCTCTCCCTCGCCAACTATCAGCGTAGTGTGGTGATCACGCCTCTATATACGACCGGCGCCAATCCCACTTTGATCCAGACGCTGGAGCAAGTCACCATCACGATTTATTACACGACCCCGAATTCGAACCAGACCAAGACCTATGTCATCAACGAATACATTTCGCCTTACCAGTGAGGAATACCAGTGAGGCAAAGAGGGCCCATGCGACGCGAATTCGATAAAACCCGGGGTTTCACGCTGATCGAGCTGCTGGTGTCGATGAGCATCGGCCTGATCGTTCTCGGCGCGGGCCTGCAGGTCTATTCCGAGACCATGAAGGCGACCTTCACCACCTCCGAGCGCTCGGAAATGCAGTCCGACTTCCGCGCCGCGGCAAACATTCTGCAGCGCGATATCAGCATGGCGGGCGCAGGTGCGCTCGGCCAGCAGGGTCTTGCTACGAGCACGGTGGGACTGCCGAGCGGCACGGGAGCGACCGCTCCCGTCTATCCGTGCAGCACGACGAGTTGCAACTACATCAATGGCGCGCCGGTGGCCTATCCCGGATCGCCGGCCGCTCCGCTGCTCTACTCCATCATTCCCGGTTACAACCTGGGCATCACGGTGAATGCGACGGAGGGACCGACCGACATCATCACCGTCTCCTACGCCGACGTGAGTCTGCCCCTGAACTGCTACACCGTCGACGTGGTTTCGGCGTCGGAAGTCATCTTCGAGCTGCCGACCACGTTGGCCAGCAACTGCGTTCTGCCCACCGGAGTTGTAACCGTGCCGGCGCTGAACGCGCTGGGCATCGGACTGCAGGCTGGCGACTACATTCTGTTCAACACCACGGCAGTAGGGATCGTCAGCAACGTAACTACGGCATCGACCACCAGCGGCTTGTATAGCGCCGCCTACGAGGTCACTTTCGCCACGGGCGATCCGGGACACATCAATCAGCCCACGGTCACCACTGGCACGCTGGACCAGCTTTCTGTGGGCGTCAGTTCGACGCTTTCGGCAGTGCGGTTGATGCAGATCACCTACTATCTCGATATTTCCCCGTTTGACGGCGTCACCCCGCGCCTGATGCGCATTCAGAGCGGGCACAACCCGGCGCCCGTGGCCGAAGGCGTGTCGTGCCTGAAGTTCAGCTATGACGTCGACAACAACGGCGTGATTACGGCCAACCAGCCCAGCATGCCAGCGGGCGTGACGCCGAACATGATCGTCAAGGTCAACATTCTGCACATGAGTCTGCGCAGCCAGTTGCACGGCACTCCCGGATATCAGTCGCTCGATCTGCAGACTTCGATGAGCGCCCGCAACCTGAACATGGGACAGGAGTACCCGATTGCAGGTACAGCGTATTAGCGCGGCAGGCCGGAACGGATTTTTGGGATCGCGAGTTTTTGGTTTGAACGATGTTGAGCGGATGTAAGAAGTAAAAAATAAGAACGAGAAGGCGGTATCACCAACTGTTTTTTTGCCCTCTCGAATGCGCCACAGGCAATGCGGCACAGACGGAGCGGCTGGCAACGACGAGGAGAAATGACGATGCAGAACACCAAGTTCGGTTCACGAGGATTCACACTGATCGCCTCCCTGCTGCTGTTGATGCTGATGTCGGGATTCGCGCTCGGCCTGCTGATGATGGTGAACACCGAGCAGCGTGTCGGCGGCTACGATCTGAACAATACTTATACGTTCCACGCTGCCGAAGGCGCCATGGAGAAGATGACGTCGGACCTCGCCTCCACCTTCAAGTCCATTCAGTCGCCCAACACGGCGCAGATTTGCGCCCTGAGCGGCAACTATCCCACCTGGGATACGACGATCACTTATCCCATTTACAACGTGGCGCCGGTGTCGGGCTGTACGGTGAATCCGCCGACTTCGGTGTGGGGACCAATTCAGTCCGGACCGGACGCGGGACTGTATGCGCAGATCATTCCCATCACCATGAACGTGGAAGCGCAGCGCATGACGGGAGAAACGGTCAGCATGACGCGTACCGCGGAAGTCGCGCTGATTCCCGTGTTCCAGTTCGGCGTGTTCTCCGATTCCGATCTTTTCTTTGGCCAGAGCCCGGATCTCGGCTTCGCCGGACGCGTGCACACCAACGGCGACCTTTACCTGGGTGTGGCCGGTGGCTATAACCTGGTTTTCGGCGACAAACTCAGCGCCTTCGGCAACGTGATCCGGGAGCAGATGGACAACACAATTCCCATCAGCGCCGGCTACAACGGCGGCACGGTGATGATTCCAACCCAGGCCAACGGCTGCGCCACGCAGATGGCCAACGTGCCATCCGCCACGGCTAGCGCGACCTGCGTCGACATCGCCAGCACCGCGCTCGGCACTTCGCTGGGCAGCGTGCAGGACGGGCACGGCTCGGCGCAGAACACGGCCAGCTGGAAAAGCGTCTCCACCGGAACCTATAGCGGATATCTGATCGACGGCAACGGCAACCTGGTCACGCAGCAGGATGGTACCAACTCGACAGGCGCAACCGACCTGACCTTGCCCTTCGTCAATGGCACGACCAACGCGGTGCAGGTGATTCGTCTGCCTCCGGCGAGCGAGTCGATCACGTCGGTTCTCGGACAGAACCGCGAGGCCAACCTGGCACAGATTCGAATTCTGCTGGCCGACAACGAAGCCCAACTTCACCTCGATGACTGGAACGGCAACGCGTCGGAAGACTATCAGCTGGTGAGCATGCTTCCCACGGCGCTGCAGGCCTTGCCGCAGGGCAATGCCGGCTCCGGCACGCAGCCGCAGGCCGGAATCACAGTCAACGGCCACGTTTATTACTTTGGCGAGAGCTATTGCACGGGCAACACCTTTTGGGCCCCGACGACCGCCTCACCTGTAGCTGAAGTCGGCACCGTCGGCAGCAGCTATGGCACCACCGCCAGCACCGTTTACATCGTCGGCACCAGC
>JASHOT010000339.1 GCA_030040965.1 Candidatus Sulfotelmatobacter sp.
CGCACGTGCCGAAGAGATGGATGGTGGGACCTGAGGTCCCGCTGTGAGATTGAATCGAGTGACGAGCTTTGGTCTGCAAAAGTCAAAGGCTTCCTAACAGAGCGAAATGGCGCTTTGATAAAAGCAAAAGCGTCGGCGGAGGGCTGCCGCCCCAATTCGCTTGACTTCTGGCAGCGTCGTTAGAGACGGGATGACGCACAGCAAGAAGCTTCCAATTAAGCGACTACTCGCCCACCGGCCCGCGACATCCCGCCGCACTTTCCTGTAAAATTGCTGGAGCGGAAGCGAGTCGCAGCCAGCGGCTTCCGGCGTGGATTTCCGGCACCATCCCATCCACAATTCATCGGCTTGCCCAATCCGCCGAATCGCGCTGCACACATTTAGGAATTCTAGGAGAGATCAGCTATGGCCGTAGGCGCCAAGATCGCAAAAACCGCAGACCGCAAGAAAGTTATGGATACCACCAAGAGCACCGATTGCCCCAAGTGCGGCAAGCCCACCCGAATCGTCAAGCGCGTGAAAGACCGCGAACGCAGCGTCCCCGGAGGCATTTATATCTCCTGCTCCGCCTGCGAATTCTTTGAGAAGCTATAGGGAAACGGGTTCCGAGACTCGGCACCTCAGCACGGTATGGAGAATGCCCCGAAGAAGATCGCTCGCCGACAGTAGAAGCAACCATCTAGCCAAGGGATCGAGGTACTTGGGAACAGAATGCCGGCGGAAATGAGTCCAAAAGCTCGTTGGGCGTTGGCTCTAATGTCGATGTGGGGCTTTGGCGCAAATGCCTTTCTCTATGCTCTGAGCCTTTCAGGAATGGATGTAGACGTGGTTTTCCCGTGGACCGGCTTGTCTGTGATCGGTGCGCTGCTGGTTTCGTTCCCGATGAATTTTGTTGAACGCTTTGCGGATCAACGAACACCTCCCTTCTTACGTGGCCTGAAGTTCTTTTACTGCGGGTTTGCGCGAAACATGCCAAGCTGGGTGGCTCCGGGCGAATGGGTACTCGCTATCACTGCCTTAGTCCACTTAGCTTGTTTTTTCTTGCACAGTGGTTGGGGTGTACCGGCAATTCGGGATGGTCAATACGTTATCGATAGCCATGGGCAAATCCTCAGAGCACTGACACAACAGGAGTACCTGATGCTCAAACGGGAGGCATTGCGGATGATCGCAGCCATGATGATTTCGATTTACTTTGTACCGATGATGTACTGGTGGCATAGACGAGATGGCCAGGCTGCAGAGCGAGCGCACGATCCTGGCGAGTGAAGACATAGGTCTCGGTTTTTCCCGTCCTTGGGTCAGTCGATATCGAGAGCAATCGCCAACGCGATGTTCACGTCGTGCATCCGTGACTTGGGAAGCGATCCGACGAACTGCGTAAGGACAGATTTTGAAAGACTGCGAAGATCGTCGCAGGTGATCCAGCAGTCGTGTTTCAATCCTTCGTCGACTCCAGCTCGAACCTGGGTCGACAGCCCGTGCCCCCTCGTATAGATCGGCGCGCAGACGACTGTCGAATGAGCCGAGTCGATAAGATCCTGCCGGCTGACGACAACGTAAAAGCGATGGCGCTTCGGATCATCCTGTTTGGGCTTGTGCACCCGAAAGATATCACCGCGCCTGATGTGCACTCAGTTCAGTCCTCTTCCGGCGCCTGATCTTCCAGTCCCTCTTCGGCATCCCGATTCATCTCATCTGCATACCGATTCAGAATGGCAATATCGCGAGCCCTCCGCTCCGCTCTTGTGTGCTCGCGGACTTGCCGCTGCAGCATTTCTTCGATGAAGGCTGATCGTGATTGCTTGCGGCCGCCCAGTCGGTCGATCTCCTTCAATAACTCCGAGGAGAGTGTGACAGATGTCTTCTCTTTCATACCACCAATTATACCACTATCCTACTACCCAAGAGAAGCATGTATTCCATCCGGAGCGAACTTACCCGCCGGGTCCCTGAACTTTGTCTTGGATTTTTCGAGCGCGAGGACCGCGCCCGCTTTTACCCGCTGATCTGCCCCAGAATTGCCCGCGCTTCCGCTGCCGGATCCTCTGCCGCGGTGATCGGACGTCCCACCACAATATGGCTTGCTCCCGCGGCGATCGCCTCCGCGGGCGTCACCACGCGTACCTGATCGCCCACGCTTGTTCCCGCCGGTCGCACACCCGGAGTGATCAGTGCGAAGTCATGCCCCAGTTCGGCCCGCAGCGTCGATGCCTCGCGCGCCGACGTGACTACACCCTGGCAGCCGTTCGCCAGCGCGATCGTCGCAATTCGCACCACGCTGTCTTCCACTGTGCCGCGCACGCCAATCTTTTCCAGATCATTTCCATCCAGGCTGGTCAGCACCGTCACCGCCAGCACCATCAGCTCCGGATTCGCCTTGGCCGCGTCGACTGCCGCGCGCAGCATTTTGCCGCCGCCTGCTCCATGCACGGTTAGCATGCTCACGCCCAGCGTCGCGGCCTCGGCCACGGCTGCTCCCACGGTGGTCGGAATATCGTGGTATTTCAAATCCAGAAACACCCGCCGCCCCGATGCCACCAGATCCCGCACCACTTGCGGGCCTTCGGCGGTATAGAGCTGCATGCCGACTTTGTAGGTAAACGCGGAGTCTCCCACTGCCGCCACAATTTTCTGCGCGGCAGCGGAACTCGACACATCCAGCGCGACGATCAGCCGTTGGCGCGGATCGTCGCTTCTGCCTCTCTGGACGCGCAGGTCGCTGTGCGGGATGCTGTTGGGTAACGCTGCGTGCATCCCGCCTAGTGTATGGGTTTTACGGGAGTTGCGCCAGTGGGGGATGATTGGCGGCGACTACCTGGTAAACCGCCTTTTGGTGGTTAGAAGGGTTCGCGTGGACGATATCTAACCGGACGCGCTGCAATCCCCGGCTAGTAAACTGCAATGCCGAGGCAGCGCCGTAAGACAGATCGATGATCCGGCCCGGAACCACCGGTCCGCGGTCATTGACCCGCACCACCACCGCCTTGCCATTGTGCAGGTTCGTCACCCGCACATAGGTTCCCAGCGGGATGGTAAGCGATGCCGCCGTCATGTCGTACATGTCGTAGGGCTCGCCGCTGGCGGTCGTTTTTCCGACGAAATACTCGCCGTACCACGAAGCAGTTCCGACCTGGTACGGTTTAGGCTTTCCGGCCTGATGGTTGACTTCAGGTTTTCTTTGGACGGAACGATTAGAAGCCGGGTTCGCCTCCGAGTTGTTCGGTCCCTGAGCCGCTCCTAGGCTGGCAAAGAACAAAGCAAGCGCCAGTCCATGAGCTAAACGTCTTCGCATTCAGTTCTCCTCGCATACTCAAAAGTGTCCTAGCCTTAAGGCTCTTTCGCTGCAGTTTGTAAATGCTATCGGCGTGCCAAAGCAGTGTCAAGGCGGAACGACCCATTTTTCGGTGACCTCCTAGTTATCGATCTATCACGTAACCTGTTGGTAATTTATGGAGATACGCCGAACCCCATTTATTTCAGGTAGGTTACATGTTTACTTTTTCATAAATAGCACGCCGGAGATAGGCGCGTAGAATTTACAAGGCCAATGGAATCAATGCCTTACTGCCACTGCGTCGGCAACTTACATGAAATCACGGATTTACGAGGTTTACTGGGAAGTCAGCTCCAAATAATTTTTCCATAGCCCCGTCTCAAAAGTAACCTACTGAACATGCCGATCTGTCATCTTTCGGCGTGAAACAGAGTAGTATCGGAGATTCGAAAGTAAGCACTTTCAAGCGCAGAAAGGCCCATGGCTGAAACCCCACCCGTTGTGCTCACGATTGCCGGCTTCGATCCCTCTTCCGGAGCGGGAATAACGGCAGACATCAAAACGATTGCAGCCCACGGGTGCTATGGCGTGGCTTGCATTACCGCCATGACGGTCCAGTCAACCGGCGGGGTGAAACGCGTCGAAGCCATTGATCCCGCGCTGATTACGGATACCCTCGAAGAGCTGACCGACGATGTCGAGATCGCCGCCGTCCGCATTGGCATGCTGGGATCGGGTAAGGTAGTGAAAGCGGTGGCAGAGTTCCTGGCCTCTTCTTCTGCCCGGACCACTTCTTCCTCGAGCCGCAAAGCGCAAGGCAAGGCTCGATGGAACAATATTGTTCTTGATCCCATCCTTAAATCCTCTTCTGGTGCGGGCTTACTGGATGCATCCGGAACGAAAGCGCTGATCGAAAAGCTCATCCCGCTGTGCGACGTGATCACTCCTAACGTGGACGAAGCTCTTGCCCTCACGGGAGTTAACGTAACCGAACTGGATCAGATGAGGGAAGCTGCAGCGAAACTGCACGAACTCGGTGCCCCGGCCGTTGTCGTTACCGGTGGACACCTGGATAAAGCTATTGATTTGTTGAGCTTCACCACGAAACGTGGGATCGAGCAGGAAGTCTTCAAAGCCGAACGCCAGCGCTCCAACTCCACGCATGGCACCGGGTGCGCCTTTGCCACGGCCATGGCTTGCCATCTGGCACTCGATCGCGGGCTGGCAGAAGCGGCATTACTGGCAAAGACTTACGTCACAGCGGCGATCGCCAACGGACACCCCTTGGGCAAGGGAACGGCGCCTGTACACCATCTTTATCGCATGAGCCAGCAACGGCGCGCGGCAGGATCGGGTGGTACGGAGTCGTAAATGTGGGGCAAGAACTAAGGTAAGCAGGGCTACTCTTTGTCCGGATGGGGAGCCTTTTTCAGCAGAATTCCGGCCACAAACGCCGCCGTCGCGGCCAGCAGCCATTCGGCTCGATAGATCTGAACCGCTTGCCACTCGACCAGCGTCTTCGCAGTGATCAATCCCACGACGAGTGCGCCTGCAACACAACACAAGCCAATCACAAACGCAATCATCGATGCAGTGGGAAGGCCGATCCAACGCTGGATCTCGTGGAAATGCAGATAGCGGAGCCAGGAAGGAAACTGCAGCGTTTCCAGCTTACGCCAAACTCTTGTGGGCGAGAATTGCCTCACCGCAGCATAAGTTTTCGCCACCAGCCTTTCCCATAGATTGGCGAATTCGGCGGCATCGGCGCGAGCGGTTGTACTGAGAGCTTGCGGGCGTCTTCCGCCGCAAGTATGGCAGAAGCGGGAACCGAGAAGAAACTCGGTGCCGCAACGGGGGCAAGCCTCGGCCATGGTGGGGAGGGCTGGCTGCTCGATGACTGCCTCGGCGAGAATCGGCGCCGGCGGCTGCCAGAATTCCTGATGCGTTTCCTGCGCTACGTCAGACATATATGGGTTTTGCGGACTTGCCCTTGCCACAGCCATGGCATTCCAAACGCCAAAATGCGCCATCCTCTAAATACTTCAACAGCACAGACTTGCGGTGAAGCCCGCGGCCGTTGCCTTCCTCGCGCAAGCAATAATTACGCGTATGAGCGAGTAAAGATGCGCCGGTTACAAAAGCCCACGAACGACTGCGCAGCAAAAAGTTAAAAACAAAACAAAGAACCATCACATCTGAATCATGCGCGGAAGAACTCAGGATGCGGACCGAAACCGCATCCTAATTTGCAACGCCACGCAGTCGAGCCGAGCTCCATTCGGCCGACTGGGTCCTCGGTTACAGCCACGAATCTACTGCAACCCGATCCTTACAAACCCTTATCCCCGAGAAGATCGGTAGGGGAATGGATCGAGTCTGCAGCTGAAAAAATTATAGGAGGCGACGGGATTGGTGACAGGTAGCGAGCAGGGCACATCGCTAACCTTCTTGGTTCAGGCTGGCCGGATTTGGCAAACGCGCGGTTAATGCGGCGTGGCTTTTCTTATTCAAAGCAGCGCGCCGCAACGCGCGGCTAGGCTAGGTCCTTCGATTCGGCAGGAGGCGCCTCGCTCAGGATGACAAGCAAGCGTGTTCCACTGCTGGAAGAGTGGGCTCGGGACTTCGACTCGACTTCGTTTACACTAGGGAGACCTCGACTGTGAAGGCCATAAAGGATCACCGCCTCGCCCGCGTTCCGCAGCGTGGACTTGCGACTCTGCTGACCATTGTCTTTTCCGCCGCGTTTTTCCTGCCGGCGCGTGGCCAATCGAAACAAGACCAGTCCCAGGAAGGCCAGTCGAAACCGGCCCAAGACCCGATCACGGTCTATCATGGCGCGCCGCACGATGCGCAGACCGACGCCGCCTACGACCACTTCTACAACATGGAGTATGACCGAGCCATTCCCGAGTTCGAGAAGATTCTGGAGAAACATCCCAGTGATCCGTTTGCCGTGAATCACATGCTCAGCGTCATCCTGATGCGCGATCTATACGAGACGGGCGGCATGAACACGGGCGATTATTCCAACGACAGTTTCATCGGACATGCCCCGCGGCCAACCGACCCGAAGATCAAGCAGAGGATCAGGGACCTGGTGGCGCGCGCCGAGTTTCTCGAAGAAAAAGAACTGAAGGCCAATCCCAAGGACGTGGACGCGCTCTATTGTCGCGGGGTCACGCGGGCGCAGTTTGCCATCTATACCGGCATTATTGAGCGGGCGTGGTTTTCGGCGCTGCGCAATGCCGTGGGCGCGCGACACGACCATGAACATGTACTGGAGCTCGATCCCAGCTACATTGACGCGAAGATGGTGGTGGGCACGCACAACTATGTTGTGGGAAACCTGCCGTGGAGCGTAAAGGTGGCGGCAGCACTGGCCGGATTGAGCGGATCGAAGGAGAAGGGACTCGAGTATCTGCGCCAGCTGGCCCATCACGACACGGAAAACTCGGTCGATGCCAAAGTGATTCTGAGTTTGTTTCTGCGCCGCGAACACCAGTACGCCGAGGCCATCGGCTATATGCAGGACATAGCGGCGAAGTATCCGCGGAATCATCTTTTTCTGACCGAAGTGGCGAACCTCGAACGAGCCGCCGGACGGCTGGACGAGGCGGAGGCGACGTATCGCAAAGTGTGGCAGAACGGGCGGGAAGGCAAGTACGGCAACCTGCATTATGAGCTGGCGGCATGGGGATTGGGCGAACTGCTGCGCAGCAAGAAAGATATTGCGGGCGCGGCGGCGGCCTACGAACTGGTGAATCAGGCGCCGAATCCGGATCCGGACATTTTGCAGAAGGCGAACCTGGCCGCCGGAGAGATGTACGACCTGATGCAGAAGCGCGATCTGGCGATGAAGCGCTACGAAACAGTGCTGGCAGAAAATGCCAATACTGGCCAGGCGGATCAGGCGCGGAGATACATTCGCGAGGCGTACCGGGAATAGGGAACTTTCGAGCCGGAACCGTCGTATCATAAACGTGGGGAGCGCGATATGTATTGCAACTACTGTGGGAAAGCGATTCAGGACGATGCTCTGGTGTGTGCCTATTGTGGCGTGCGCGTGGGAGCTACGCTGGCTCGGCATCGGCTGATCCGCCCACGCATGGGGCGCAAGATTGGCGGCGTCTGTATGGGACTCGCCGAATATTTTGATATCGACGTTACGGTAGTTCGGCTTGTATGGCTGGTTACCGCGCTCATGACGGGAGTGGGATTCATTCCGTACGTGCTTGCGTGGATCGTGATTCCGGAAGAGCCGTTTCTATTACCGGCTCCAGCCGTCATGCAGCCCGGTATTGATAACAACCTCCGTTAAGGATAGTTGGGTGTCCGGTACTCCTCTGCCCGGCTTCGGCCGGGCTTTTCCATCTGTGTTCTAATCGCTGCATGACGGCGAACGCATCCCAGCGAATCAAGAGCGGTGATGCGGAGATTTTCTATTGGACGGTGGGTGACGGGCCGCCGGTCGTTCTGCTGCATCCTTTTCCCGCACATCATGAATTCTGGAATCCTGTGGCGGAGACGCTCGCGGCGCGCTATCGCGTGATTTTGCCCGATCTGCGTGGGCATGGAGAATCGGGTGTGGGCGAAGGCCCGGCCACGATGGAGAAGCATGCGGCGGACATCCTTGGCGTGATGGACGATGCCGGAGTCGGGCGCGCGCCGATGGTCGGCGTCTCGATTGGCGGCTATGTGCTGTTTGAGTTGTGGCGGCGGCAGCGCGGGCGCGTGGCCGCGTTGGCACTATGCAACACGAAAGCCGCCGCCGATGGCGCTGAGGCGCGCGCGGGCCGGCTGCAAGCTGCGTCCGATGTCATGGAACGAGGTGTCGAGCCGTTTTTTGAGAGCATGATTCCGCGGCTGCTGGGCAAGAGCACGCGCGAGAGCCGTCCTGACCTGGTTGAGGGCGCACTGCGGATGATGCGGAAGATGTCTCCCGAGGATGTCGCGCAGGTGCAGCGCGGGATGGCGGCGCGGCCGGATTCCATGGACACATTGAAGACGATCAATGTACCAACGTTGTTGGTGACCGGCGATGAGGATATTCTGACAGGAGTGAATGAGGCGGAGTTGATGCGTCAGCACATTCCCGCGAGCGAGCTGCGAGTCATTGCCAAGGCAGGCCACTACGCGGCATGGGAACAGCCAGCCGAGGCGGCGCGCATCCTCCGGCAGTTTATGGATAGGATTTAGCCCCGGCTGGTCTAGAATCATTCGCCATGAGGAAATTCATTTTTTTTGCTGCTGTGACGGTCCTGCAGATTTCGGCGTTGGCGCAGACCGTGTTCGCCCAAACGAAGCCGGCTGCGCGCCCGCGCATTACCGCGATCGATCACGTTGCGTTCTATACGACCGACGCCGACGGAGTGAAAAAACTTTACGGCGAAATTCTAGGTCTGGCATCTGCTGATCCGCTTGAGCCGGGCGAGACGCTGCGCTACATGGCGGGAGTGCAGTGGGTGGGATATAGCGCGGCGCCTGATCCGAAGGCTACCGACCGCATGGATCACGTGGCGTTTACCACTGACAACATCGTCGCTCTGCGGCGCTATCTGGTGGAGAAGGGAATCAAGGCGGCAGAGATTGCGGGCCGCTCTGATCATAGCCTGAGTTTTATGGTGAACGATCCGGAGGGGCATCACATTGAGTTTGTGGAGCGTAGCAAGGGAGAAACCGCGCCCGCTGCGCCATCGGCCGTGTCGCGGCGCATGATTCATACCGGATTTGTGGTCCGCCATCCCGATCTCGAAGATCATTTTTATCGCGAGATTCTCGGCTTTCGTCCCTATTGGCATGGTGGGATGAAGGATAACGAGACCGATTGGATCTCGCTGCAGGTCCCCGAGGGAACGGACTGGTTGGAGTACATGCTGAATCAGCCCGAGCAGATCGATCTGCGGCGGACCGGCGTGATGAATCATATTTCGCTCGGCGTGGTCGACATGAAACAGGCGCAGGCGATTCTAGAGTCGCACGGCTGGAAGGAGCACGACGGCGAGCATTCGCAACTGGGACGCGACGGGAAGTGGCAGCTGAATGTTTTTGATCCGGACTTCTCGCGCATTGAGCTGATGGAGTTCAAGCCAGCCGAGAAGCCGTGCTGCAGCGACTTTACCGGACCGCATCCGACGGAATGAGTCGGCGGTTTTGTTAAAATCTCTTGCGGATGAATTGTCGAAAAGGAAAAT